>CALKVR010000208.1 GCA_938004815.1 uncultured Polyangiaceae bacterium
GTGTACCGGCTCCGCCGCCACCCTCAAGACACGACCGAGAACAGCGTCGACATCGGCCACCTCACCGTCGTGCACGGCTACCAGCGCCCGAAGATGCTCGGCGAGCTGGTGGTCGACGGCCCTTCGCTCCACGCGAAGTACGAGTTCTTTCGCCCGGTAGGGCTCCTGGGCAAGGGCTTCGGCGGCGTGCTCGCTGACTTCGACGCCCACGTGCACGGGCTCGGCTACTCGTTCGTCGAGGCTCGAATCCGCGCCCTCGGGCTCACCGTACGCAACTTCGTCTTTGCGACGCCCATCGGTGAGATGGATCTCGAGCTCACCATCGCCGCCACCCTCCGCCGCCTCGAGCGCAGCGATCTCCGAGGCGCGCTCGCGCCCGTCCGCTGGTCGAAGACGCTGGCCCGCGCGGTCGAGCGCTTGGTCGACGCGCGCAGCTTCGACGTCTTCGCCAGCGACGTGGAGCAAGACTTCGAGATCTGGAAGCACAAAGAGTTCGTGCCCCGCCCGGCCCTCGCCATGGGAGACGGGCCCGTGATGCGGTACCGCCGCTGGGCCGAGCAGTTCTATGACATGGACCCAGGCTCGGGCGCGCCGCGCGCGGTCGCCGAGAGCTGACGTGTACCGCAAGGATCGCTGGATGGGAGACGAGACACTGGCGTGCGACGAGTGCGGGGCATCGCTCCGCTTCGAGGGCACGCGAACGACGAAGTGCCCGTACTGCGCCAGCCCCTCGGTCCTGGCGCGGCCCGCCCGCCACGATCTGCCGAACCCCGACTTCGTGGTCGCGTTCGTCCTCGGGCAGCGGACGGCCAACGAGATCGCCAAGGGCTGGACGCGCTCGCGCGGGCCGTTCACCCACGGCGGCATCAAGAACGCGTCGTTCGACGACGTGCGAGGCGTTTACGTGCCGGCGTACCTGTACGGCGCGCTCGCGCGCAGCGCCTACTCCGCCGAGATCGGTGAGAACTACACCGAGACCGAGACGTACACGACGACCGAAAATGGCAAGACCGTCACGAAAACGCGCACGGTGACCAAGACCGAGTGGCGATCGCTCTCGGGCAACTGGGCGGGCTACGTGCGCGACGTCGTCGTCAGCGCCTCGAAGGGCCTGCCCAACGCCCTCCTCGGCGCGGTCGAGCCCTTCGATCTGCGCGCGCTGCGCCGCTACGACGTCGGCCAGGTGCAGGGTTGGCTCGCCGAGGAGCCTTCGCTGGGCGGCGACGCGTGCATGGCGCACGCCCGGCAAGAGGCACAAGAGGACGTGGCGGCGGCGCTCGCGCGGCTCATGCCGGGCGACTCGCACCGTGGGCTGAGCTTCTCGACCACGTTCGAGCGCGAGATCGCCAGCCTGGTGCTCGTCCCGGTGTGGGTGTTCGCGGTGCGCTACGCGCCCGACAAACCGCTCGTGCGGCTGGTCGTCAACGGCCAGACCGGCCGCGCCTACGGCAAGGCGCCGCTCTCGTGGGCGCGCGTCGCGATCGCGGTCGCCCTGGCGCTGGCCGTCATCGCCGTCGTCGTCCTCGTGTTCGGAGGCGAACGGTGAGCGCGGCCGCGTGCTCGCGCTGCGCGACGCCCCTCGAGGCGGGCGACCTGCGGTGCGCGACCTGCGCTCAGCCAGCGCCGGTTCGCGACGACGTGCCGCCCGAGGCGACCGCGCGCATTCTGCGCTGCGAGTCGTGCGGCGCCGCCGTCGCGTTTTCGGCCGAGCACCAGGGTACGCGCTGCGTCTTCTGCGGGTCGGTGACGCGCCTCGAAGAGCCGCACGATCCGATCGAGGCGGCCGAGCTCTACCTGCCGTTCAAGACATCGCCCGAGGCCGCCCACGCGGCGGTGCGCGGGTGGCTCGGTACCCTCGGGTTCTTTCGCCCGTCGGATCTCGCGCGCGCCGCCACGATCGACAACATCAAGCCCCTCTTCTTCGCGGCGTGGGTGTTCGACGCCGACGCGCTCGTCAGCTGGGCGGCCGACTCGGATCAGGGCTCACGCCGCAGCGACTGGGCCCCGCATGCGGGACAAACGCGCATGCGCTTCGATGCCATCTTGGTCAGCGCTTCCCGCGGCCTCCAAGCCGAAGAGGCATCGCGCCTCGCGCCCGGCTTCGACCTGCGCACCAGCGGCAAATCGCCCGAGGGCCCCGAGGGCGCCACAGTGGAGCGGTTCGACGTGCAGCGCTCGGCGGCGCGCACGATCATCGCACGCGCCCTGGAGGCCACCGCGGTGCAGCGCGTCTCGCAGGGCGAGGTGCCGGGGCGGCGCGTACGCAACTGCCACGTGGGCGTCGTCCTTCACGGCCTCGTGTCGAAGCGCTACGCCCTGCCGGCGTACGTCCTCGCCTACCGGTACGACGGCAGAGTGTACCGAGCCATCGTCCACGGCCAGACGCCGCAGCTGACCTTCGGCGACGCGCCCCTCTCGTGGCGAAAGATCGCAGCCCTCGTCTTGGGCGTGCTCGCGCTGATCGCGGTCATCGTCGCCATCGCCTGGAGGCGTTAGGCTGCGCCGCCGGCAGCATCAGCTACAGATTCTAAACCCTACCGGCACCGGTGAGCTCCTGCTCGAGCGCGGTCAAGAGCCCCGCGATCGTGCTCGACTCGGCGGTGACCGCGACGTCGAGGCCACGGCTCGCCGCGGTCTCGGTCGTGATCGGGCCGATGCTCGCGAGGGTGACGCCGGTGAGGAGGGCGCGCGCGCGATCGCCGAGCGCGTCACAGAGCGACGTGACGGTGCTGCTCGACGCGAGGAGCACGACGTCGATCTCTCTCTGCTCGAACATCGTCGCGAGCTCGTCCGCTCGAGACGGGCCGAGCGCCCTGGTCTCGTACGCCGGCACGACGTCGACCGTCGCTCCCGCTGCGCGCAAGGTCTCGGGAAAGACCTCGCGCGCGACCCTCGCGCGCGGGACGAGCACGCGCGCGCCGGCGGCGCCACCGCGCCGCGCGAGATCGGCGATGCAAGCCTCGGCGAGCGCCTCGCCCTTGAATACCCCGGGGACGACGTCGGCCACGATGCCCTGCGCCGCGAGGGCGGCGGCCGTACCGTCGCCGATCGCGGCGACCCGCGCGCGCTGAAAGAGGCGTGCGTCGAGCGCGAGCGCCGCCGCCACGTCGAAGAACGCGCGAACGCCGTTCTCGCTGGTGAACGCGACCAGGTCGTAGCCGTGGGCCTCACGGACCGCGCGGGCCAGGCGCTCGGCGTCGGGGGCGGGAGCCATCTCGAGGAGCGGAACCTCGACGGGCTGGGCCCCTCGAGCGCGCAGCATCGCGCTCGTCGCGGCGGCCTGGTGCTCGGCGCGAGGGACGAGGACGCGCTTGCCGAAGAGCGGCCGCGTGTCGAACCAACGGAGCGACGCGCGCAGCCGGACGACCTCGCCGACCACCACGAGGACCGGCGTGACCAACGCCGCCGCCGCGACCCGCTCCGCGAGGTCGGCGAGCGTGCCCTCGACGACCCGCTGCGCAGGGAGCGTTCCGGACTGGATCGCCATCGCGGGAGTCGCCAGGTCGAGCGCGGCTTGATCCACGAGCGCGCGCGCGATCTCGGCGAGCCGCGCGAGGCCCATGAGGACGCAGATCGTGCCGCCGACGTCGCGGAGCCGCGTGAAGTCGAACGCGGCGCCGTGGCGGGTGGTGCCGCTCACGAACGTCACGCTCGACGCGAGGTCACGGTGGGTGAGCGAGACGCCCGCGTACGCGGCCGCGGCCAACGGCGACGTCACGCCAGGCACGATCTCGAACGCGATGCCGGCGCGAACGAGCGCCTCGCACTCCTCGGAGCCCCGCCCGAACAAGAACGGATCGCCCCCTTTGAGCCGAACGACGCTCCGACCTCTCTGGGCCTCCTCGACGATCATCCGATCGATGGCCTCCTGCTTCAGCTGCTTGGCGCCCGGGTCGT
This sequence comes from uncultured Polyangiaceae bacterium, assembly GCA_938004815.1. Lineage (GTDB taxonomy): Bacteria > Myxococcota_A > Polyangia > Polyangiales > Polyangiaceae > Xiheicaenibacterium. The sequence continues at coordinate 3,898 of CALKVR010000208.1, forward strand.
TGCCGCGCTTGCCAACGTGCCGCGCCTCCGCTCCCGGCGCGAGGAGGCGGAGGAGGATGGGGTGCACCAGCTCGTCGTGCAGGACGAGGTCCGCCGTGGAGAGCAGCTCCAGGCCGCGCAGGGTCAGGAGGCCCGGATCCCCGGGGCCCGCGCCGACCAAGTAGACGGTGCCCCGAGCCGCTGGCGCCGGGGCTCCGGGCCGGTCGCCACGGGGCGGCGCAGGCAGTCGAAAGGGAGGAAATGCGGCCATATGCGAGCGAAACGTGGCTCGTTCGCAACTTTATCAGCAAGGCTCGCCGGAAGTGGTCGGGCCGTCTTGACAATCGGGCCCCACCTCGCCAAAAAGCGACACCCGCTGCCAAGCGGTGGGGGACGTTGGTGACGCTCTCACGGGCTCGCATCGAGCTCCCGTGGTTTCTCTATTTCTCTGAATTCCGCGACGTGGACGACTTGATGGCAGTTCGGATTCGCTCGGAGGCGCTCGACAGCAAGGGCGCAGACCGATGGTACGTGACCGACGGCATGAACGCCGTCGGGCCCGTCCGGCTCGATTTGCTCGCTCGCGGCGTCGAGGCCGGCCGCGTCCCGCTCGACAGCTTCGTCCGCCACGAGGCGTGGAAGGTCTGGCGACCGCTCACCGATTTCACCGAGTTCGTCGAAGACGAGGCCGGCGCCCCCCGCATCGAGGCGCGACCGAGCGGCCCTCTCTCTTCGGCGTCCTTCCTCGACGACGAGGGCTCCCAGGACGAGGGTCGACCCACCGTCGAGGTGAGCGCCACCGGCGTCAAAGCGTTCGGCGTGACCGGTGAGGTTCCCACGCTCGGCTCGGCCGGGGTTGCCACGGCCGACGCGGCCATCGCGGACCCCGAGACGAGCTCGGCCGACGTGCCGACCGAGCTCGGCCGCGATCTCCTCGGCGGTGATCGCCCGACGCTCGCTTCGTACCTCGACGACGAAGAGACGAAGGTGCCGGTCAAGTCGGCCTCCGCGCCGCCGCCTCCCCCCTCGGCGCCGCGCCCGCGCAGCGTTCCGCCGGTCCCGGTCCCGCCGCGCCCGGTCAGCGTGCCGCCTCCGCGCGTCGCGCCCGGCTCGATTCCCCCTCCGCGCCCACGCAGCGGCCCGCCTCAAGCCAGCCCGCCTCAAGCCAACCCAGCCCCGCGCAGCGCGCCGCCGCCACCGCTTGCGGTGCGTTCGTCGCAGCCGCCGCGCACCGACGACGTCCCCGCGTCGAACGAGGGCTGGGGCTTCGCTCGCCCCTTCGAGTCGGCGGATGTCCTCCCGGACGACGAGCTCACGGGCGCGGCCGATCTCTCCGACGGTCTGCTCCTCCTCTTGGGCGCGGCGGTGCGACGCTCGCGCGCCGACGTCGCGCTGCTGCACAAGCTCGCCGACGACGGCGCCACCGTCGTCTGCGCCCACGGCCCCGCCATGGTCGACATGCTGGGCCAGCGCACCCGCCTCCTCGACGCAGCCGTCGTCGCGGCGGCCGGTGGGCACACCGTCGTGGCCGAGCCCGTCCCCGGCCACGGGGGCGAGGCGACGACGACGCGCCTGCGCAAGCTCGGCGTCGACCCCGAGGGCGCCGCCATGTTCCCGATCCGCCCCAAGAACCGCCTCCTCGGCTTCCTCGAGATCGGCAAGCAGTCGCGCTTCTCGCTGCGCGAGCTCGCACGCGTCGAGGACCTCGTCGCCGCGTTCTGTCGCAAGGCAGCCGAGAGCGGCTGGGGGCCCTAGCAGTCTGTCTGCTACGCTGGCAGCGATGTTTCCGACGATTCGTCCGAGGCGTCTCCGGCGCAGCCCCGCGATTCGCACCCTCGTGCGCGAGGCGACGCTCGCGCCTTCGGACATGATCCTCCCGCTGTTCTTCAGCGAGGCGCTCGACGAGCCCCGCCCCGTCGTCACCATGCCCGGCGTCTCGCAGCTGCCGGTGTCCGCCGCCGCCGAGCACGCGCGCCTCGCCAAGAAGCTCGGCCTGGGCGGCGTCATCCTCTTCGGGCTCCCCAAACAAAAGGACGCGAAGGGCGAGGCCGCGTGCGACCCCAACGGGCCCGTGCCTCGCGCCGTTCGCGCGATGAAAGACGCCGCGCCCGAGCTCTTGGTCGTGACGGATACCTGCGTCGACGAGTACACCGATCACGGGCACTGCGGCATCCTCAAGAAAGACGCGCGTGGCGAGATGGTCGTCGACAACGACGCCACGCTGGATGTGCTCGCGCGTTCGGCGCTCGCGCAAGCGCGCGCCGGCGCCGACGTCGTCGCCCCCAGCGACATGATGGACGGCCGCGTGCGTGCCATCCGCGAGGCCCTCGACCAAGACGGCCACAGCGACGTCGCCATCCTCTCCTACGCGGTCAAGTATGCGTCGTCGTTCTACGGGCCGTTCCGCGACGCCGCCGACTGCGCCCCTCAGTTCGGCGATCGCACGGGCTACCAGATGGACCCGGGCAACGCGCGCGAGGCGCTGCGCGAGCTCGCTCTCGATGAAGACGAGGGCGCCGACATGGTGATGGTCAAGCCGGCGC
>CALKVR010000209.1 GCA_938004815.1 uncultured Polyangiaceae bacterium
GCTACCAGCTGACCGGGCCGGCGGGCACCCCGGTGCGGACCGAGAGCGACGTGTGCGGCGGCAGCTGCGAGATGCTGCAAGAGTACGGGGACGTCGCTTGCGCCGCCGACTGCGCGGTGCCGCCGATCCGCGCGCTGCCTCCGGGGACGACGTGGGAGCACGTCTGGGATGGCAGCGAGTGGGCCTCCGCCGAGATGCCCCAGGAGTGCGTCGACGACGGCGGCAGCTTCGCGCAAGACGCCACCGACGCCCGCCCCGCGACCTCGCCGCCCGAGCCGGTGACGTGCCTGCAGCGGGTCACGGCCGAGGCAGGCAACTACGAGCTCTCGCTCGATGCCTTCAGCGCGTGCGTCAACGGCGACGAGCTCTGCACCTGCGACACGACCGATCCCGACGGCACCTGCCGCGTCTCCGATGGCTTCTCGGGCCAGGTCCACGGGCAGAAGCTATCGGGCAAGACGACGTTCACGGTGCCCTCCACCGGCGTGGTCGAGGTGCGCTTCGAGGGCGAGCTCTGCGAGCCGTCGTCGAGCACCACGCCGTGCGCCGCTTACGCGAGCAACGGCTGCTGCGAGGGCGAAGCGTGCGTCGACGACGGCACCGGCCAGAAGCGCTGCACCCCGACGCCCTCGCCTTGAGCCATCACCGCTGCGGGTCGAGAAAGATCTGCAGGTCGAGCTTCACGCTCGATTGGGGCGCCGGAAACTTCAGCTTCTCGAGCGTGAGCTTGGCGCACTCGCTCTGCCTGGGCTGGGCCGGCTCGGAGCGCGTCACCGCGGCGTCCGCGACCTCGCCCGTCGCGCCGATCTGCAGCGAGACCTCGAGGCGCGCTTCGACGCTCCCGTAGCAGCGTTGCAGCGCGTCACGCGCCCCCTCGATCGTCTCCTCGACCTGGGCCTGGGTCAGCGCCCCCCCGAGCCCTTTGACCACCGCGAGCCGCACGCGGCGCCGCCCGCTCTTCTGCGCCTTGTCGTCCGCGGGTGACGGGGGGGCAGCCTGCGGGCGAGGGGGCGCCGGGCTGTCGGCCGCCGCCTTGGCCTCGCCTTCCTCCGCAGCGGCCGGCTTCGAGGCAGACGCCGCCGCTTCGTCTGCGTCCTTGTCCTTGGCATCGGAGCGGCTCGCCCCCTCGTCGGCGCAGCCGAAGACCAGGAGGAGCAGCGTCGGGGCGAGGAGGCGCATGGAGCTCTCAACGTACCGCGAGCTCGGAAGTTCTGAGGCCCAGCCTTGACAATTACTACGCGAGTAGTAATTACCGATCCGTGGTCACCGCAGCGGATCTCGGCCCGCTCGAAATGCGCGTCCTCGGCCTCTTGGACGAGAACGAGCCGCGCTCCGTCCAGACGCTGCAAAAGCTGCTGGCGCAGGCGGGGCACGACCTCGCGTACACGACGGTGATGACGGTGCTGGTGCGCCTCCACGACAAGGGCCTCGTCACGCGGACCAAGACGGGGCGGCGCTACCTCTACGCGCCGGCCAAGCGAGCGTCGGGGGTGATCCGCAACATCGTCGCGCGCCTCCAGGGCTCGCTCTTTCCCAATGATCGCACCCGGCCCATCCTCGCCCTCCTCGACGACGGCAGCCTCTCCGAGGCCGACCTCAAGGCCCTCCGAAAGAAGATCGACGACCGGTTGAAGCGGAGGGAGGGGTGAGCGCAGGCGGGCTCGTCGCGTTCAACATTCTGTTGAACGCGATCGGCTCGTTCGGCATCGCCTGGGTCGTGTGCCGCGGAGCGCGGCGTTTCTTTCGTGACGACGGCGGCGCCGCGCTGGCCCTCGGCGCCCTGCCGTTCGCGAAGGTCGCGTGGGACGCGGCGCAAGGCGTGCCCGCCCATTCGTTTCTCTGGCAACACGCGAGCGGCGCCGCTCGAGAGCTCGGCTCGTTCCAGCTGGGCTTCGGCGTCGAGTACGGCATCCCGCGCATCCAGATCGCGCTGGGCGCGCTCATGGGTGATCGAACCTACTCGGAGAGCGCCCCCGACGTCGCCGCGGCCTGGCTCTCCCGCCGGGTCGGCGACGTCGCGCCGGCGGGCATCGCCACCATCCTCGCCTGCGCCGCGCTGTTCTTCGTGGCTCGGCAAGCTCGCGGCTGGGCGCGCGCGGCGAGTGAGGCGCGGGCGCTTCGCCGCCGCGCGCCACTCACCACGCTCGTGATCGGGCGGCGCAGCGTGCCGGTCGTACCGATCGATGGGGCCGCCTCGCCCTTCACGGGCGGGCTGCTCTTTCCGTTCATCGCCTTTCCGCGCGCTCTCTGGGCAGGTCTCGATGCACGCGAGCGCGACGCAGCGCTTACGCACGAGGCGGGCCATGTCGCTCAGCACCACCTCGCGATCGTCGGCTTTTGCAGCTGGGTCGCGTCCGTCTTCTGGTTCGTGCCAGCGGTCGGCCGCTCATTGGCCCGCCTGCGCGCGACTTGCGAGCTCTGCGCCGACGCGTGGGCGGTCGGCCGGGGCGTCGAGCCCGTCGTGCTCGCGTCGGCGCTCGTGCGGGTCAAAGAGCTCGCGGTGTCTTTCGACGCGCGCCCGGTAGGGCGCCTCGCTGCCGTCGACGCGACCCTGCCCGCCCGCGTCGAGCGCCTGCTCCGTCGGCCCTCGGCGCAACGGGCCGAACGCCCGGGCCGTCGAATCGCGCGCGCGCTCGCCGTGATCTGGCTCGCGGCCACCATCCTGACCGCCGTCGCGCTCGGCAACCATTGATCGCGAAGGGAGCAAAACGCGACCGCTGTCGTCGTATTTCGAATTACTACGATCGTAGTTTAACAGAAGGAACGCCATGAACCGCCTCACGCTCGCCCTCGCCACCTCGCTCTTCGTCGCCGGATGCGCCGCGCGGCCGACCCCGCCCGTCGTGCGCGCCGCCGACCTGGGCAAACCGGGCACGGTCGGCCCCGAGCTCGTCGGATTGCCCGTGGTCCTCCTCTTCGAGAAGGGCGACCGGATACCGCTGAGCGTCGAGATCGGGGGGCCTCTCGTGCAAACGCCCGGCGGCCTCGCCCCCATTCAGCTCGAGGTGCAGCGACGATTCTTCCTTCGATTGGACGAGGACGGAATGGCGACCAGCCTCGACGGACAGAGCTATGGCGACGTGGTCTCTCGGGGGTCCTTCGCTGTCGGCGTCGGAGCGACCAAAGCGGGGCCGCTCGCCAGTATCAAGGTCGTGACCCCGACGTTGAAGGAGCCCGATCAATCGCGATAGATGGTGATCCAATCGCCGCCTTCGACCGGTCGCGGCGCGCGGCGCACCCCCGTCGACTCGAACGCGACGTCGATCTCCTCCACCCCCGGCCTCGGCAGCCGATTCACCGTCGCGGTGTACAGCCAATCCGCCTTCCAGCGCGACGGCGGCACGACGAGCCTGGGCCCGAGGTCGCGCGTGGCGCCGACCGGCTGCGGCGCCAGCGACAGACGCGGGGACTCGACGACGCGAGCCCGAGCGCGGGGCATCACTTTGTCGCCGAGCTCCCCCGACGCCGCGAACACGAGCACCAGCCGCGGCGCTACCCCGCCGACGACCTCGGCGCCGAGGAGGCGCGTCCCGTCGTCGTAGACGATCGGCGGCGTCGAGAGCCGCGCCAGAATGCGCTGCTTCAGATCGTCGGCGCGCTCGGGGCGCCCCGCCGAGAGCGCGGCCGAGAAGGCGACCGCGAGCTCTTCGGTGGTCTCGGGCTCTTCGTAGAGCTCCGGGAGCGTGCCTCCGAAATGGGCCGCGAGGAGCCAACCCGCGAACGGCCGTGGCCCCACCGTCCGCACCGGCTCGAACGCGGCGCCGAACAGTCGCTCGTGCGCGGCGGGCTCGCGCTCGGCGAGCGCTTCGCTGCGCATCGGCCCCGCACCGGGATAGACGACGATGAAGGGCCCGACGACGCGGACGGAGCAGCAACGCAGCACGCGGTCGACGAAGCGGGGCTTGAGGGCGCGCGCGTCCGCGACGACGACGTCGACGTCCATCTCGTCGCCCCTCGGGAGCTCGGCGTCGACCTCGACGACGCGCCCGCCGAGCGACCACGTGTGGGCCCACGTCGGCCCCATGCTCTCGTGGAGCCCCACACGCGCGCCCTCGGGAAGCTCACGATCGAGCGTGCGCAGGAGCGCGACGTCGTCGGCAGCGGTCTCGATGTAGCTGCCCTTCTCGTCGAACCGACCGCCCGTGCGGCGCGCCCACACGAGCAGCTGCAGCGCGTCGCGCGCCATCCACGCCGCGACCCCGAGCACACACACGAGGACGGCGATGGGGCCCCGGCCTGCGAGCCGCGGCCGCGAGGCCAGCAGTCGCGCCGCCAAGGGGGCGGCCGCCGCCGCGATCGCCGCTGCGGCGAGCGCCGCGCCGAGCGCGAAATAGTGGGGCCAGAAGACGTGGATCCAAGCGCCCTGACGAAACACGCCATATTGAAACGCCCCCATCGCGAGGACGGCGACCGGAGCGAGCTCGACCGCACGCCGCCCGCGTACGGTGCGGACGCAAGCGACCAGCGCGCCGAGAGGGGCGATCACCCAGAACGCGCGCGTCAGCATCCACGAATCCCACGAGCGACGCTCGGCCACGAGCTCCGGGAGCGACACGTCCGCCTCGCCGCGCCTCAGCTCGTAGCTCGCGAGCAGGTCCTCGAGCATGCCGTAGCGTTTGAAGATCCACAAATAGAAGAGGCCCGAGAGGGCCGCGAGGGCGCCGAGCGCCAGCCAGGCGATGACCACGCGCCGCTTCGGTCGGGGACGGCCGGCGACCAGCGACACCGCGTCGATGGAGAGCACGATCGCCACGAGCACGAACGCGGGCCAATCGGCGTGCATGGCCAGGACGGCGCCGATCAGCATCGCGGCGAGGTGGCGCCGGCGCCCCGTCGCCCGACCGCGAGCCCAACCCCACAAGAACAGCGCCGACCATGCCATGACCGGCACCTCGAGGGCGTTGAACTGACCGAACGCGAGCGAGATGGGCGTAGCCACGAAGATGGCGGCGCCGGCCGCGCCCGCGAGCGGGCGGTAGATGGCGCGCCCGATCGCCGACACGAGCGGTACCGTCATGATCGAGAGAACCGCCGCTGCCAGTCGGCAGGTCAGGTCGCTGCGTCCGAAGACCGATGACAGGGCGGTCGTCGTCCAGAAGATGCCCCACGGGTGGTGGCAGTAGTAGAGCGAAGGGTCGGGCTCGGTCGCGGTGTAGGTCCACACCGGCGCGGCGATACCCCAGGTGCGCATGTTGTCGGCGATGATCCCCATGCTGGCCGACGACGCGTAGTGCCCTGCGACCACCGGCGCGTCGATCTCCCAGAGGACGACGAACGCAAACAGGACCGTCAGTGTCCACGTGACCCACCGCGCCGAGAGCAGCTCGGCGTCCGAAGGCACGCCCGGCCACTCTCCGGACGGGTCGGGGGCAAGGTCGGAGCGAGTCATCGACGCTCGCGCGCATCTTGCCATCCTTTGCTACGCTGCGCGCGCCTTGCGCCGCCGATCGGAGATACTCCTGTTCGCGCTGGCGGCGACGGTCGCCGCGGTGGCGGTGTTCTGGCCGCTCGCGTCGGCCAAGTACCCGCCCATCACCGACCTGCCGTTCCACGCCGCGCAGACGTCGGCCTTTCGTCACTACCATGACGGCGCGTACCACTTTCGGGACCAGTTCGAGCTGAGGCCCGTCGCCGTCCCGTACGTGTCGAGCTACGCGCTCGGCGCGGTCTTCATGCTCGTCTTACCCGTGACCGCGGCGGTCAAGCTCGCAACCGGCGTCATGCTGATGCTGCTCCCGGCCGGGCTGGCGACCCTCGCGTGGGGAATGCGAAAGTCGCCTCTCCTCGGGGTGCTCGGGGTCCCGTTCGCCTGGTGCCACCTCACGCACTGGGGCTTCATCAACTTCGTAGCCGCTCTCGGGCTCTTCGCGATGGCGGCGGGCCTGGCGCTCCGCGCCGTCGACGCCCCGAGCAGGCAGACGCAGCTCGCGCTCGCGCTCGTGCTGGTGGTCTCGTTCTTCACGCACACCTTCCGGTTTCCGCTCACGGTGCTGGCCGTCGTCGGGGCCGCGGTCGTGACGTACCCGGTGCACCGGCGCATTCGGCCGATCCTCCTGCCGCTCGCACCTTCGCTCGCCCTCTTCGCTGCGTTTTGGTTCCTGCGTCCGCCCGCGCTCACCGGATCGGTCGGCGCGCTCACGATCGACGGGGCGCGATCGAGCGAGATCGTTCCCGCGATCGTGAGCGGCTTCCACGATCCTGCCGAGCTCCGCGCGGCCGAGCGTCACCTGTGGATGGTCGCGGCCGTGGCCGCGCTCTCGCTGCTGCTCTGGGTCCTCAGGATGCGCGAAGCGACCCGCGACGAGCGCCGCTTCGCGGCGCTCGCCTCGCTCGTTCCTCTCGGTAGCGCGGCTGCGTTCCTCTATCTCTTCTTCACGCTGCCGATGGACATCGGCGGCTGGTGGTACGTCTAACCGCGCGAAGCGACGGCGGCGGCGTTCGTGCTCATGGGCGCGGCGCCGGATCTGCCCGAGGGCGTCTGGGCCCGCGCGAGCGCCGTCGGCGCGCTCGCGGTCACGTCGCTCGGGGTGAGCGACGTCGTCGCCCGCAACTACCGCGCCTTCGACGCCACGACGCGCGACTTCGACGCGGTGATCGCCGAGCTGCCCCAGGCCCCCAAGCTCTGCTACCTCGTTTTCGACCACGGCGGCTCGACGCGCACGACCACGCCCTACATCCACCTGCCGGCGTGGGTGCAGGCCGAGCGGGGCGGCTGGCTGAGCTTTCACTTCGCCACGTTCGGCGCCTCGCCCCTCGCGTACCGGACCGACGCCGGCGCGACGGTTCCGCCCCCCGTCCCCACGCGGTGGGAGTGGACGCCCGAGAAGTTCGACGTGCGACGCCACGGCGCCTTCTTCGACTGGTTCTTGGTGCGGCGCGACCGAGATCCCAGACGTCTCTTCGCGGCCGACCCGACCATCGTCCCGGCCGCTCACGACGGTACGTGGTGGCTCTATCGCCGCGCGCCGGCCGAGGCCACGCCTTGATCGAGCGCCTCTCCCGGCTCGCCAGCCCGCTCGTTCATCGGCGCCGGGCGCCGCTCGTGCTCGTGTTCTTCGGGCTCCTCGTCTTCGCCGCGACCCGCTGGTTCCACCCTGTGCCGGGCATCGGCAACCCCGACATCGGCGGCATCCTCTACAGCGCCGACACGATCAACCTCGGGCTCTTGCCGTACCGCGACACCGTCGACGTCAAGCAGCCGGGGTCGTTCTTCATCGTCGCCGCCGTGTTCCGCATCTCGCGCAGGTGGCGTTGCAGGTCGCCTTCGTGGCGTGGCTCCTGATCGGCGCGGTCGCGGTGTGGCGCGCCGCGCGCGCTCTCTATCCCGACGAGGCGAGACCGCTCACGGCGCCCTCGGTCGCGACGGCGGTGTACCTCCTCACGGCCGGGGCCTTCGACCTCAATTACGCCGCGTGGATGATGGTGCCCTACGCGTGGAGCTTCGCGCTGCTCTGCGAGGGGCTCCGAGGCGGGCGGCTCTACCAGCACGTCTTGGCGGGCGCGTTCGCGGCGCTCGCCTACACGTTCAAGGCTCAGGCGGCTCCGCTCGCGCCCCTCTTCTTGGTGCTGTTCGTTTGGGCGCGGCGGCGCCGGTGGGCTGGCGCGAACCTCCGGGCCTGGCCGGCGTGGCTC
>CALKVR010000210.1 GCA_938004815.1 uncultured Polyangiaceae bacterium
GGCCGACGCCGGCGACCACTGGACGGCCATCGTGCGCGATCTGCCGCCCGTGCTCCCCGATCTGTTCGCGAGCGCCGCCGAGCGCGCGAAGGGCGCGGGCTTCGACGGCGTCGAGCTCCACTACGCGCACGCGTACACCATGGCGTCGTTCCTCTCGCGGCGGAACACCCGAGCCGACGGCTACGGCGCGACGCTCGAGGGGCGTCTGCGCCTCCCCCTCGAGGTCTACGCAGCGGCGCGAAGCGCGGTGGGCACGCGGTTCACCCTCGGCGCCCGGTTTCTGTGCGACGAGGCGATCGACGGTGGGTCCGACACCGATGACGCGCGCGCCTTCGGGGTCGCGTTCGCGCGGGCCGGCATGGACTTTCTCTCGCTCTCGACGGGCGGAAAGTTCGAGGACGCGAAGCAGCCCAAGGTCGGCGACGCCGCCTATCCGTACACCGGCAAGAGCGGCTTCGAGTGCATGCCGACCGCGCTCGCCGATGCGCGCGGGCCCTTTGCCCGCAACGTCCCCAAGCAGGCGCGCGTCCGCGCCGCCGTCCGCGCCGCCGGCCTCGACACCCCCGTCGTGGTCGCAGGCGGGATCGGCGAGTTCTCGATGGCGGAGGCCATCCTCGAGCGTGGAGATGGCGATCTCATCGGGGCCGCCCGCCAATCGCTCGCCGATCCCGATTGGTTCAAGAAGCTTCGCCTCGGCCGGGGCGCCGAGATCCGGCGCTGCATCTACTCGAACTACTGCGAGGGCCTCGATCAGAAGCACCGCGCGGTCAGTTGCCAGCTCTGGGATCGCGAGCGCGTCGATGACGCGGGCGTCATGGTGACGGACGGGGGTCGGCGGAGGCTCTTGGCGCCGCCTTGGCGGCCGTGACCTCGAGCGGGAGCACCTCGGCGGAGCCATCCGCGAACGGCAGCATCAGCTCGACGCCGTAGGTGCCCGGGGGCAGCGGCGTCTCTTTGATCTTCATCTCGACCACGTCTTCGACCCGCCCCCCCGGCAGCGTCTTGTGACCGACGACGGCGCGCTCGACCGTGCGCTTCACCGCCTTGACGGTGAGCCGCGTCGTCACCTCGCCCCGGCCCGAGAGCCGAACCCGCGCTCGGGTGGCCGGGCACGCCGGGGGCGGCAGCACGCCGATGTCGTCGAGCAGGCGCTTCTCCGCGTCGACCACGAGCGGCCGCATCGCGACGCCACAGCGATCGTCGAGCTCGAGCGTCCAACCTCCGCGGCCACCCTCACGCCCGATGCCGACCGTGAACGTGAGCGTCCCTCCGGACGCCACCGTCAGCGCGGGCGGGGCCGAGCGGATGCGCCGCGTGATCGCCGGCGTCTCTTCGCTCGGTCCGAGGATCGGACAGAGCCGGAAGGCCTCGTCGAGGTCGACCCAGTCGAACGCGCACGCGTCATAGAGGAGCGGGGCCGAGCCCGAGGCAGAGGGGGCCGGCGTGAGGGCCGAGGTAACGGCGGGTGGGTCCAGGCTGCGGCCGAGGGTGAGCGGAGCTGGTGCAGCATCGCATCCAGCCGCGAGCGCGTGAGCGAGCGCCGCGAATGGCAACGCTCGTGTCAGCAGCCTGGGAACGAGGGCCCGGCCAGCGTGCACTCGACCTCCTTGTCCCCTACCCGCTTGCAGATCGCGTCGGGCACGCCGCCGCACGCCTTGGTGCAGTCGACGTCGCATTGCGCGGGATCGAGGAGCTTCGAGTCGGCCGGCGGCGGGGGCGGCGGAGGCGCCGGAGGCGGAGGCGGAGGCGGAGGCGGAGGCTCCGGAGGCCCTGCTTCGGGCGAGGCAGACGGCGTCGCCGAGCCGTCGGGCGGGGTCTCGGGCGCGGGCTCGGCAGACGGCGCCGGCGGCTCTGCAGGCGATTCGGTCGCCGCCGGCGCCGCGCTGGCGTCGGGGATGGGCGCACCGACGCACATCTCTTTGGTCATCGCGAGCGTCTGCGTCTTCGTTCGCGCCTCCCTGTCGCAGCGCGACTCGGGGCCAGCGACGCGCGTCGAGCAGCCCAGGGCCACGACGCACGGAGCAAACATCGCGAGGCACCAGATCGATCGGGGGGCGAACACGGGGCGCAATCTACACCGCTCCGCGACGAAAGAGGGACCGTCTCGGCTGGCATCGCGCTTGCTCGGCCGTTTTGCGCGGCCGTACGGGGCCGCCTGAAACGAGCTTTCTTACGCGCGCCGGTATGACAGAGCCGTCGCGCTTCACGAGGTGGAGCATGAAGCGGTTCCTTTCGACCTCGCGGCGAGCGCCGCGAGCGGTCGCGATGGTGGGCCTCGCCTTCGGCCTGACCCTCTCGGCGCCCAGAGCAGCGGACGCGTGCGGCGGATGCTTCGTCCCGCCGCCCCAGGGCGCGAAGAGCGTGAGCGTGGTCACGGGGCATCGGATGGCGCTCTCGATCTCTTCGGAGCAGACGATCCTGTGGGATCAGATCCAATACTCAGGCGAGCCCGACGAGTTCGCGTGGGTGCTCCCCATCAAGCCCGGCGCGCGCATCGAGGTCGCCTCCGACGCATGGTTCGACGTGCTGGACGCGGCGACGGGCATCCAGGTCTACGCCCCGGATCTCGAGTGCGAGACGGTGCCGGGCTTCTTCTGCGGCGTCACCCCGATGGCCGCACAGTCCGGCGCCATGGGCTGCGGCGACGCAGGCTCGGGCGTCGAGTCGTTGCCGGGCACCGACGCACCGCCGGTCACGGTCGTGAGCCACGGCTCGGCCGGACCTTACGAAACCGTCATCTTGAGCTCCGACACCCCCGGCGCCCTCCCCGCCTGGCTCGAGAGCCACGGCTACAACATCCCCGAGGACGTCCACCCGCTCATCGACGCCTACGTCGCCGAGGACTTCGACTTCGTCGCGCTGCGCCTCCTGCCGGCGGCCGGGATCCAGCAGATGCGCCCGGTGCGGGTCGTGCAGACGGGCGCGGTCACGACCCTGCCCCTGCGGATGGTCGCGGCCGGCACGGGCGCCTTCACCGCCATCACCCTCTTCGTGATCGCCGAGGGCCGGTACACCACGCGCGGCTTCCGCGAGGTGCCGATCCAGCCGAGCCTCCTCAGCTGGGACTTTCCCACCGCGAGCTCGAACTACGCGTCGCTCCGCCAGCAGGCGCTGGCCGAGGACGCAGGGCGGGTCTTCTACGTCCCGTTCGCGGCCAAGGGCGCCCTCTTCTCCGAGATCCCCAACGAGGTGGCCAAGCAGCCGATGCGCTTCAGCACCGAGAACGGTTGGACGTTCGGGACGATCGCCGAGACGTACGCCGAACAGGCGTTCCTCAACGGCGAGAGCAGCAGCACGCTCTGCGCCGACGGCTTCGACGCGCTCGCCGGCGACAAGCGCCGCGTCGTCCTGCGCCCGTGCAGCCCCGACAGCGGTTGCCCCGAGGTCGACCCGGAGACCGAGATCGACGCTCGATCGCTGATGTGCGACGCGCCCCTCGGCAGCGATCTGCCGCTCGACGATCTCGCGCAGGCCGTCGTCGGGATGCACCCCGCCGACGTCTGGATCACCCGGCTCGAGGCCAACCTGCCGCGTGCCGCGCTCGACGCAGATCTGGTGCTCGAGCCGGCGCTCGTTCAGCTCGAGCAGCGCAGCACGCTCCAGGCCAACGTCGGCACCAACGTCTGGGAGACCTGCGAGCTCGCGCTCGCCCCGCCCCCGCCTGCGCGAGCGCAGGGATCGCGCGGCGGGCGGATCGGCGTCGGGATCTGCCTGGCCGCGATCGCGACCCTGGCCGCTCTCCGTCGGGGCATCCGGCGCGCCGGACGTTCCGTCGCGAAGGGAGCGCGGTCATGAGCGCCGACAGCTCGGCTCGACTCGACCTCGGTCGCGTCCTGGCGCATCCGGCGTGGCTCGGCGCGCTCGCGCTCCTCTTGATCAACGATCACGCCCTCAAAGGGAGCGGCCTCTTGCCCGGTTGGCTCACCGGCAAGCTGAGTGATCTTTCGGGGCTCTTCGTCGCCCCCGCGCTCCTCGCGATCTTGCTCCGCGCGAGATCCCGGCAAGCGCTCCTCGTCGTACACCTCATCGTGGGCTTCGGCTTCGCCGCGCTCGAGCTCTCTCGCGAGCTGACGGGGGCGGCGGAGACGCTCTATGGCGCGTTCGGCATGCGCTGGGTCCAGTGGAGCGATCCGACCGACCTCCTCGCCCTCGCTGTCCTGCCGGGCGCGTTCGTCTTCGCGCAAAACGTGGCCTCGAGCCGCCGCGATCTGCCACGAGGGCTCGTGGTCCGCGCCCTCACGGCGCTCGGCCTCGTCGCGAGTGTGGCGTCGACAGGGGACTCGCAGATCGTCGGCCCCGGCGATCTGCCTCTCGCGCCCGATTGCAGCGAGGCCCCGGGCGCACCCCTCGGACAAGGCGGCGCCGCGACCACGTGTGAGCGCCCCGACACCGAGGACGCTTGCGACAACGGCTGGGACGACGACAGCGACGGCGCGATCGACTGCGACGACCCGGACTGCGACGTTCCTTGTGAGGCGCTCGAGGCGGCTTGCTCGGCCGAAGCGCCGCGCGATCTCGGCTCGACGATGGAGCTCACGGGCAGCACGCTCGGCAGACCCAGCCTCACCGAAGGCACCTGCCTCGGCGCCGACGCGCCCGACGCGATCTTCGTACTGCGCGTAGAGAGCGCGGGGTTCTTGACGCTGGGCGTGCCGCCGGGCCATGGCCTGAGCGTTCGCGCGGCCTGCCACGATTGGCGAACCGAGCTCGCGTGCAGCGACGTGTCGGGCGACGTGACGATCGACATCGACGTCATCCATCCGAACGCCGACCTCGTCACCGTGGTCGTCGAAGCCCTCGATCCGCTCGAGGCGGGCGACTTCGTGGTCCCCGTGACGTTCACGCCGGCCGCGGCGAACTGACCCGGCGCCGCGTCACCGCGGGCAGCGCGCGTCGGGCCTCGATGCCCGGTCGGACGGCGCGCCCGGGTCGTCGAGCCCGGCCACGCCGATCAAGAGCGCGGCCCCCGGAACCGTCAGGTCGGCCCCCGGCAGGTGGTCGACCGCGCCCTGCGCCGAGAACGTGAGGTAGGTCAGCGAGCGGCAGAGCGCAGCATCGGCGTCGTACGCCCTGCCCACGCGCACGCCGAAGGTGAAGGCGCCGACACCGCCGACCGCCCCGTAGGCCGTCCCGGAGTAAGTGCTCATGCCGCCGGCGGCCTGCACGCTCCCGATGAGCATCGTGTCCGCGTTCGTCGCCCCCGCGAACGCACCAGCGCGCCCGCCCGTCCCGAAGCCGAGGCCGGTCCCGCGCACGTACGCGCCGCCGGCGACGCCTACGCGCGTGGCCGTCTCCGGCTGCAGAGCCTCCTCGGCTTGTCCCGTCGGCACGAGGTCGACGAGGATCTCGGCGTTGCCCTCGGCCCCGCCGTACGGTGTGTCGTTCGCCGCCACGACGGCGGGGCCGCCCTGCGCGCGGCCGATCACGTGGCTGCCGCATCCAGCGGCGGCGATCGCTACGCTGAAAGCGGTGGCGAAGACGAGCGGACGGGGGTGCACGCGCAGCATGGTCGCCGACGGCGCCGCCGAGGGCAACGAGTACGCTATCCTCCGCGTGGCATGAGCCCGACGGCGTTCCCCGAAGACTTCAACCTGGCGCACTACTACCTCTTCGACCGCCTGAAAGAGGGTCTCGGCCCGAAGCCGGCCGTGCTCTTCGGCGAGCAAGAGCACTCGTACGCCGAGGTCGCCCGCCGGGTCGAAGAGCTGCAGCGCTTTCTCTCGAGCGTCGGGGTGCGGCGCGAAGAGCGCGTGCTCACCATCCTGCACGACACCCCCGTCTTCGTGTGGTCCTTCTTCGCGACGCTCCTGCAAGGCGCGGTCGTGGCGATGGGCAACCCCGAGGCGCCGCCGGCCGACCTCGCGTACCTGGTCGAGTACACGCGCGCGAGCGTGGTGGTCACGATCCCGCGCGTGGCCGACGCGATCCGCCCTGCCCTCGAGCGCGCGAACCTGCGCGCCCTCGTGGTCTGCAAAGAGATCGCGACGGGCGAGGATCTGCTCGACCCCGCGACGTTCGATCCCCAGGGGCTGCCGGTAGCTCCGCTCGACGAGGCCCTCGCCCAGGGCACGCGCCACACCGGCGACGCTCGCCACGCGCCGCCGCCCACGAAGCGCGACGACGTCGCGATCTGGCTCTTTACCTCGGGGTCGACCGGCAAGAGCAAGGCGAACCTCCACGCTCACCGCGACTTCGCATTCAACACCGAGGTCTACGCAAAGCGCACGGTCGGCTACAAGAAAGATGACGTTACCGTCAGCGTTCCCAGGCTCTTCTTCGGCTACGCCACCGGCACGAACCTGATGTTCCCGTTCGCGGTCGGCGCCACGACCGGCCTCTTTGCCGAGCGCCCCACGCCCGAGAACCTGGCGCGGGCGATCGAGCGACACCGCGCCACCGTCGTGACCAACGTCCCGACGATGATGGGCAAGCTCCTCGACCACGACGACGCGCGGCGCTCCGCCGGCGAAGAGCCGCTCGATTTTTCGAGCGTTCGCTTTCACCTGTCGGCCGGCGAGGCGCTGCCCGAGGCGCTCCTCCGCCGCTTCATGGAGCGGTTCGGCTCCGCCGAGGTGTTCGACGGGATCGGCTCCGCCGAGATGTTCCACATCTACTGCTCCAACCGTCCCGGCGACGTCCGCCCCGGCTCGCTCGGACGGGTGGTCGAGGGCTACGAAATCAAGATCCTCCCCTCCGAGGCGCGCGAACCGGGTGGCGACCCGCTGCCCGTCGGAGAGACGGGCGTCATGTGGGTGCGGGGCGAGTCGACGTCGATGGGCTACTTCCAGGACCGCGAAAAGAGCTTCGGCACCTTTTTGGGCCCCTGGTGCCGCACCGGCGATCTCTTCCGGCTCGACGCCGAGGGCTACCTCTACTTCAGCGGCCGCGCCGACGATCTTTTGAAGGTGAGCGGCGTCTGGGTCGCGCCGCTCGAGGTCGAAGAGTGCCTCGCCCAGCACCGCGCCGTCTCGCTCGCGGCCGTCATCGGCGCCGAAGAAGACGGCCTGACCAAGGTGAAGGCGTTCGTCGTGCTCAGGCCCGAAGAGCGCGCCGCCGATCAGAAGAAGCTCGCCGACGAGCTGAGAGAGCACGTCAAGGCCTCCCTGACGAAGCACAAGTACCCGCGGTGGATCGTCTTCGTCGACGACGTGCCCAAGAACGACCGCGGCAAGGTCGACAAGAAGACGCTGAAAGAGCGCGAGGCGCGCGGCGAGAACCCGAAGGGCTTCTGACGTGCGCTACCGGCTCGAAGACCTGACATCGCCCGCGTTCGAGGCGCTGCTGAAAGGCTCGGCGCCGCTGGTCATCCTCCAGCCCGTCGGCTCGGTCGAGCCGCACGGCCCGCACCTTCCGCTCGGGACCGACACCATCATCAGCGTCGCCGCGAGCGAGCGCGCGGCGGCGCGGCTCGCCGATCAGGGTGTAGAAGCGCGCATCGCCCCCGCGATCCCGTTCGGCGTGACCGACTTCGCGGCCGGGTTCGCCGGGGCCGTGAGCTTGCCTGCGGCCGCCCTCACCGCCTGTTTGCGTGAGGTCGTGCGCGCCGAGCTCGCGATGGGCGCCCTTCACGTCTGCCTCGTGAACAACCACCTCGAGCCCGCCCACGACGCCGCCGGCCGCGCCGCCATCGAG
>CALKVR010000211.1 GCA_938004815.1 uncultured Polyangiaceae bacterium
GGCGAGCTTGGCTGCAAACGAGCCGCTCAGGTCTCCACCGCCCAAGTTGGTGCCGCCCGCACCGGCGACCAGCACGTTTCCGGCCGAGTCGAGGGCGAGCCGGATGCTGTCGTCGTAGCCGAAACCGCTGCCCTGATCCCACAGGAAGCCGCCGTTCGCGTTCAGCTTCGAAACGACGGGGCCGGACGCGCCCGTGCCCGTCGTCGCGCAGTTGACGGGCCCGTTCGTGAGCGAGGCGACGACCACGTTGCCCGCCGAATCCATCACCACGTCTCCGCCGTAGACCGCCTTGTAGTTGGTGCCGCCACCGCAGCTCTTTGTCCACTGCGTCGAGCCGTCCGTGCCGATGCGGGCGACGACGACCCCGTTCCGCGACGGAAAGCCGCCGCCGAAGTCGATGCTCGCGCTGTCTTCGAGGTAGAGGCCGAGCACCGCGCCCTGGTCGGTGGCGTCGATTCCGTATGGATACATCCACGCGTTGCTGCTGCCCGTGATCGGGTAGCTGCGCGCCCAGCTCAAGACGCCGCTCGGGCCGAGCTTGACCACGAAGAACGCCGGGCCGGTGACCATCGTCGAGCCGATGGAAAAGGTGCCGTTGTCGGGCGCGACGCCCGCCAAATAGACGTCGCCCGCGCTCGTCACGTCGACGTCGAACGCCGTCTCGACCACGGTCGCGCCCCACCCGTGGCCCCAAACCACGTCGCCGGGGTCGGGCCCCATGCCGCCGGTGCCGTTGCCGCCGCCGCCCTGTGCGTCACCGCCCATCCCAGATGACGTGTTCGTCATTTGTGAAGACGTCGTGCTGGGGGTCGACCCGGTCGAGGATTGGCTCGCGCCGCCCCCGCCGGCCGACGGATCATCGTCGACGAAGTCGCCCAGGCCAAGGACCTGGGCGCATCCGGAGAGGGCGAGCAAAGCGAAGAGGGCCGAGCGCTTCATCGGCCCCAGCCTACTACAAGACGAGGGCCCTCAGCTCGGTAGGGGCTGGCAGCACCCGGTGATGCAGTACTCGGTCGCCGCGCACGGGTCCTGCCCCGGCTGCCCGCAGGGCTGCGCGCCGCCCTCGCAGAATTGCTCGATGCAGTCGGGTGGCAGCTCGGGCTGGCCGATGCATATCTCACAGGAGTCGCATGGGTTGAGGCACGCCGGGACCTGGGTGCAGGGCTTGCACATCTCGGGGTCGTCGAGGGTCGCGAGGTTGCAGCTCCCGGTGCCCGAGGGGTTCTCGGACCCCAGCCACACGGTGGTCGGCGCGCCGGGGATGGCGCAGCAGCCGAAGCAGTCGCAGCCGTTCGGCGTGAGCGGGCCGCAGTACCCCGAGCACACCTGCGACTGCGTCTGGAAGGCGTTGGCGCACGACCCGCTGTAGCCCGGAATGTTGGCGTTCGGGTTGTACGCGCACTGCGAGCCCTCGGGCGTGTAGCTCGGCGGGACCTCGAGCGGGTCGCACTTGTGGCTCCAGTAGCAGTCGTCGTTGCCGGAGCCGGTGTCCTGATCGAAGTAGCAGTCGCTCTTGCACGGCGAGTTGTTCTGGCCGGGAATGCCGCCGTAGAAGCTGTTCTCGGTGTTGTCGCAGGGCCCCATGCAGTGCGCGTCGGCGGCGTCGATGTCGCAGTCGCCGTCATTGTCGATGCAATCACCGCACTCGTACACCTTGCCCTGGCACGTCGCGATGTTGCAGAAGAACCCGCAGCCGGCCTGCGGATCGCACGTCTGCCCGCATGGGCAGAGGTCGTTGTCGGGCACCGCGATGCAGCCGACCTGATCGTCACAGATCTCGACGGTGCACGCGATGCCGTCGTCCGCGCAAGGGTTCCCTCCGCCGGCGACGCACCCGACCTGGGGGTCGCACACCTCCGAGCCGTTGCAGAATTGGCCGTCGTCGCATTGGAGGTCGTTGCCGAACGACGAGCAGACTCCCGGCTCGAAACACTCGTCGAACGTGCACGCGACGCCGTCGTCGCAGTCGATCGGGGTGCCCGCGATACAGCCTTGCACGGGATCACACGTGGCGATGCCGTCGCAGTTGAGGCCATTTTCGCAAGCCTCGTCGATCGCCAACGACGAGCAGGTGCCGGTCGCCGGGTCACACGAGTCGTTCGTACAAGTCACTCCGTCGTCGCAGCTCACTGGCTGGCCGGCGGTACAGATGCCCGAGAGCGGCACGTTGATGATCTCGCCCTCGCACGTCTCGACGCCGTTGCAGAGATCGCCGTCCTGGCACTGCGAGTCGTCGTCGCACGGGGGCGCTGGGATGCACCCGCTCACCGCCGAGCAGAACTCGTTGGGCGGGCACAGCGCGGGGGTCGGGGTCGAGTCACAGCCCATCGCGATTTCGTCGCACGCCTCCACGGTGCAAGAGACTCCGTCCGACGGGCACACGACCGGGCCGGTGGTGACGCAGCCCTGGCCGGTGTCGCAGGTCTCGTCGCCGTTGCAGAACACGCCGTCGTCGCAGAACCCGTCGTTCGCCGCGTGGGCGCAGGCGTTCGCGATCGAGTCGCACGAGTCGATGGTGCAAGCGACGCCGTCGCTGCAGTTGGGCGGGGCGCCGCTCACGCACCCGAGGGTGGTCGAGCAAGTCTCGACGCCGTTGCAGAACTGACCGTCGTTGCAGGCGCCGTTGTTCGGCGTATGGACGCAGCCCCCCGCCTGCTCGCTGCACGCGTCGTTGGTGCAGGCTACGCCGTCGCTACACGTCACGGCCGTGCCCAGCTGGCAGCCTAGCTGCGCGTCACATTGCTCCACGCCGTTGCAGAGCAAGCCGTCCGAGCACAGCGCGTCGCTCGGCACCGACACGCACGTGTCGGCTACCTGGTCGCAGAAGTCGTTCGTGCACGGGACGCCGTCGTCGCACGACAGCGGCACGCCGGCTTGGCAGTCCCCTACCGGGTCACACGTCTCCGCGCCGTCGCAAGCGACCCCGTCGTCGCAGAGCGCGTCGTTCGGCGCGCTGGCACACGTGTCCGTCTGCTCGTCGCAGCCATCCACGGTGCAGCCCACGCCGTCGTCACACGGCGACGACCCCGCCACACACTGACCGTTCACGCACGACTCGACACCGTTGCAGAACAGACCGTCGTCGCAGGGGGTCGAGCACCCGCCATTCGAGCCCCCGGAGCCGCCGGAGCCTCCCGCACCACCGCCGCCGGCGGACATGCCGCCACCGCCCGCGGACATGCCGCCGCCCGCGCCGCCGCCGCCCGCGGACATACCCCCGAAACCTCCCGCGCCGCCGGATCCGCCGCCGCCGCTGGAGCCCGAGCTCGCGCTGGTCGAGCTCGAGCTCGAGCTCGAGCTCGACGAGCTCGTCGATGAACTGGTTCCCGTCGAGCTGGTCGATGCGGTCGAGCTCCCCGTTCCGCTCGCCGAGCTGCTCGACGCCGGTGTCGAGCCGCCGACCCCGGCTGCCCCCGCGGCGCCGGCCCCCGCGTCGTCCACGCCATCGTCGCCGCACGCGAGCCCGGCAGAAACGACGAAGAGAGCAGCCAAGTTTCGCGTGGGCCAGCGTAATGGGCGTAAGTCGGTCGGCATCTCGGTTCTCCCCGGTCTTCGAGTCGTTGGAACGCGCGCGAGCGCGTCGCAGCGGTCGAGCGGTCCTCGACCAACTTGCCATCATCGCCCGTGGAGGCCCGAGGTCGCTCCAGGTAAGTTTCAGGCCGGCCGCAAGCGCCGTCCGCTCAGCCGCAGCCGCGAGAGCCGTCGCGCCGCGAACGCGAGCGCGAAGAGGCTGATGCTCCAAGGCGCGATGCGCCTCGGCGGATCGAGCTTCTGCCAGAAGGCGCCGAACCCGCCTTGGGCGCCGCTGCCCTGGCACGCGAGCTCTTCATTGAGCGCGATGGATGCGGTGTGCTGGTTCCGTACACTGGTCTGGACGTCGGCGGCGCCGATCGTCAAATCGGCTGCGAGTGCGTCGCGCGGCCAGAGGCCCTCGAGGCGCGTCACCCATGCGTCCTCGACCCGCATCCCGACGAGCGCCTGCGAGACGTCGTAGGCGCCGTCGCACCCGAGCGAGCGCGCGTCGACCTCTCCGAAGTCGACCTGGCCGCACAGCTGCGAGTCGAACGGTTCGCCGGCCGGGCAGGGGTTCACGACCTTGCCCTCGAGCTGTCCGGTCGAGCTCCCGAGCGGGCAGCTCCCCGGCGCCTCGCCGTTTTCGATCGCCGTCCTGCCGAAGATGTCGAGGAAGCCCCGCGGGCCGCTCTCGGTCGAGAACGTGAGGTCGGAGAAAAAGCCGGATGACGCGTAGCTCGTCAGGAATGACGAGCCGCCCGAGGTGGTGCGCAGCGCGCCCTGGCGCAGGACCTCGTAGTTCGACGCGTTGGTCGCGAAGTCCCACGAGAGCTGCTCGAACGGGACGAACGCCTCTGTGAAGGTCTCGACCGTGTAGCGACCCTCACCGACGAGATAGAGGACGATCGGCGTCTCGGCGCCGGTGCCGATGGCGACCATCCGCAGGGGCAACGAGAGGCTGCTCCCGGGCATGATCACCCGGACCGGCTTCATCTGTTGGACGCCCTGACCGGGCTGGAGCCGGAGCGCGATGAAGTCGAAACCCTCGGCCACGTAGGCGTCGATGACGGGCTGCGAGTCGGCCGTCACGTTGTACCCGTGCTGCTCGAGCCAGATGTTGAGCGCGCCCGGCGTCATCGTCGAGAGCGTGACCGTTTCGTAGGGCCCGACGCTCCCCTGGTGCACGACCTCGACCGGATCGGGGGGCCGGCCGCCGATCGCGCCGCCCCCGCCGTCTTCGAAGCCGTCGCCGCTCGCGTCGCCCGCGCTGCAGCCGCCGCTGCAGCCGTCGCTGCCGCTGCCTCCGAACGTCCCGCCGCCGCCGCACGTCACCTCGGGTGACGTGACGACCGTGCGCGTGGTCGCTTCGAGCGCCTCGAAGAAGGCGTCGCTAGCCTCTTCGATCCGCGCGCCGGGCTTGACCGGGAGCACCCACGCGAAGTCCTCGGGCGAGCCCTGGTACTGGATCTGATCCCAGAGCACAGTCTGCTCGGCCGAGATCGACATCACCATCCGGTGGACCGAGACGACCGTCGCCGAATCGACCGTCGGCGGCGTGAAGCAGCCGCCGCAAGCGAGCGCGTCGTAGATGGGCGCGCCGAGCACCGTGACGCTCGCGAGGAGCGCGATACCGAGTTTCATTCTGTACCTCCGAAAAGAAAGCGAAAGCGTCCGTAGTGTACCATGCGGCCGGTGATGCAAGCATCCCCTCGTTGTCCCCGCGACGAGCAGCCGCTCGAGGTCGTGCACCGCGTCGACGGAAAGCTCGAGGTCGACGTTTGCCGCACCTGTGGTGGCGTGTGGCTCGACTCGCACGAGCTGGCCGAGCTGTGCCCCACCGCCAGCCACTTCGGCGATCGGCGCGAAGAGGTGCTCCTGACCGAGCTCGCGCGCTCCGACGACGGGCGGCTCTCGGCCAGCATGTTGCGGTGTCCGAAGTGCGCTGCCGGCGAGGGCACGGCACCCCCCGTCGAGATCTTGGTCGCGCAAGCCAAGCTCGACTTCTGCACGGAGTGCGGCGGCATCTGGCTCGACGCAGAAGAAGCCGCCGCCCTCGTACGCGATCCCCCCCGTGAGGCCGGCACCGTTCGGGCCGCCGCCACGCCGTTTCGGCAGGCCGCGACCGACCTCGCCGCGATCGGCAAGACCCGTTGCTCGTCGTGTCGCAACGCGGTCGACGCGAGCGAGCTGTTCGCTCAGCGAGATGGGTTCATCTGCCGGGTGTGCTGGGCAGACACCCACCAGGCCGAAGCCAACCGTCGCGCGCGCGCGGGCTTCGCGGCTGGCCTCGCCAGCGCTGTGATCGCGCTCGTTCAGATCCCCATCGACGAAATCGTGTGGGCGTGGGACACGCTGACCGACAAGCGCCCCAAGGGGTGGCGCTGACGGCGCCGGCTCTCACGTGTCGCCGTCGTCGCCATCCGGCCGCGAGCGAAAGGCGTCGGCGAACGCTCTGACGGCCGAGCCGCGGATGCGCACCAACGAGTGGCGGTTGAGGAACCGCATGACCAGCAGTCGGTCCTCTTCGAACGCGGCCGCGAGCGCGGTGGACACGGACACTCTCATGGGACCTCCCGGCGGTGGGGGGACCGAGCTTACAGGAGCAGCGGCGCGCCGCCGACGAACAGGAC
>CALKVR010000212.1 GCA_938004815.1 uncultured Polyangiaceae bacterium
GGCGCGCCTCTTCTGCGTTGAGGACGAAGTTGTCGAGGCAGGTGCGGACGAAGGTGCGAAAGCGGGCCTTGGCGGGATCGTAGAGGGCGAAGATGCCCTTCTCGACGGCGCGGGCGAAAAAATCGTGGGCGATGTCCTCGGCGTCGCTCGGCTCTTTGCGCCACTTGAGGCGCAGGTGCTTGTAGACGGGCTTGTAGTAGGCCCAGAGCAAGCGCTCGAGCGAGCGCTGGCGCTCGGCGGGGTCGTTGCTCTTGACGGCCATGACCGCAGAGAACTGGGTGGGCGGGAACTCTCCCATGCGACGCGTATGGTAGCCTTTCGCTCGCTCCGGTGCTCTCCGACGACGTTCTCCAGCACCTGGCCGGCGTGTTCGCCGAGGTCGACGCGCCGCCGACGCGACGCATGGGTGTGCGCCGCGACGACTTCGACGTCAAGACCGAGGTGGGGATCGCCCTCGACATGCCGCCCATCGGCGGGCGGTTCAAGGTGATCGCACCGCTCGGGAGCGGCGGGATGGGCTCGGTCTACCGCGCGCGCGATCTGGAGACCGGTCGCGAGGTCGCGGTGAAGGTGCCGCACCTCCTCAGCGAGTTCGTGGACAAGCGCTTCGAGCTCGAGGTCGACGCGATCGCGGCGGTGGTGTGCCCGACGACGATCGGGTTCGTCGCGCGAGGCAACGCCGACGAGCCGTTCGTGGCGATGGAGCTGGTGCGCGGCCAGTCGCTCGCGCGGCGGCTGTCGGATCAGGGGGCGATGCCCGAGCGCACGGCCGTCCTCGTCGTTCGGCGCCTGGCCGCGGCGCTGGCGGCCGTGCACCTCTCGGGTTGGATTCACCGAGACGTGAAACCGGGCAACGTGGTGCTGACCGAGGAGGGGACGGTGCGCCTGGTCGACTTCGGCCTCGCGCGCAGCGTCGACGGGCCGGGCGCGGGCACCGAGACGGGGCAGCTCCTCGGCACGATCGGGTACCTGGCGCCCGAGCAGTTCGGGTCGCGGCGCATCGTCGATCCGCGCACCGACGTGTTCGCGCTCGGGTGCGTGCTCTACGAGTGCCTGACGGGGCGGAGCGCTTGGCGGCGCGCGATCTCGGATGTCATCTCGGGCAAGTGGGCGCCCGATCGGCACCCTCGGCTCGATCTCGGCACCGTGGGTGTCTCGCCCCCGGTGGCGGCCGCGGTCGAGCACCTCGCCGCGAACCACGCCGCCGAGCGCGCCGAAGACGGGCTCGCCGCGCTCGAGACGCTGATCGAGCTCGACCCCGACGCGAGCGCCGCGCTCGCCCCTGCGCGCGGCAAGCGCCCCGTCGTTCGTGAGGTGATGCGCGCCGCCCTGCGCGGCCCGGTCGCGATCACGGGGGCGGCGGGGTCGGGCAAGTCGAACGTGGCCCGCGCGGCCGCGCTGCTGCTGGCCGAGGTTCTGGCGCCCACCGCGACGTTCGTCGTTCGCTGCAACCCGCGCGCGAGCCGGCAGGCGGGCGGGCACTCGCTGCTGCTCGAGCGCGCGCTGCGCGGCGCGGGCTTCTCGTCGGCGGCTCGTGTGCTCGCGGGGCAGGGCATGAACGTCGGCTCGGCTTCGGACGAGCCGGCGCTGGTGCTCGTGATGGACGACGCGTCGTTCGCCGACGAGACGAGCTTGCGCTGGGCGCGCTCGCTGGCCGCGGTGGGCATCGCGCGCGTGATCGCGACGGTTCGCCCGGGGGCCGAGATACCCGAAGGCTTTCAGCGGATCGCGCTCGACGGTGACGAGACGACGTCGATCGCCGATCTCGGCGAGCTGCCCGGGGCCCACCGCCGCGCGCTCCGCCTCTTCGCGGTGCTGGGCACGTCGTTCGACATGCAGGTGGCGGCGCAGATGGCGATCGATCTGGGGGTCTCGATCGCGCCCGATCTGCTCGGCGATCTCGTCGAGCGCGGCATCCTGCTCAAGCTCGGCGGCACCGGTTACGGGTTCGCGCGGGCGTCGCATTGGGAGCACCTGATACGCAGCATGAGCGCCGACGAGCTGCGCGACGCGACGCGGCGCCTCGACGATCTCGAGGCCGCCCACGGGCGCTTGCCCCTCGAGGTGAGCCTGACAGGGCGCTCGTCGGCGACGATCGGCTGAGCGCTACTCGAGCGCGAAGAAGCGCACGCTCTTGCCGCGCACCGGCGCCTCGAGCGTCTCGCCGCGGACGTCGATGCGCTGGCCCTTCATGAGATCGCGCGCGGCCTTGACCCCTGGGCCCACCGTCACGTGCGCGGTCGTGTCCTCACGCGTGGGGTTGATGAGAAAGAGCACCCGCGCGACGCCGCTCGCGTCGTCGTGCACGGCTGCGTAGATCGAGTCGGGCGAGACGTCGTACGTCGGCAGCGAGAGCCCCGAGATGGCGCTCGCGACGACGCGCTCGACGCGGGCGGGCTCGGCCGGGCACAGCACCTCTACCC
>CALKVR010000213.1 GCA_938004815.1 uncultured Polyangiaceae bacterium
CCGCCTGTGCCAGAATACGGCGCTGTAAGTCCTGATGCGCTCCGACGACATCCATCCGGGCGACGTGATCGCGGGCAAGTACCGCGTGCGTGCCATCCTCTCGCGCAACCCCAACCTGGTCGTCGAGGCCTTCCACGTCGAGTTCGACCAGCGGGCGGTCATCAAGCTGCTCTTGGCGGGGACCGGCGACGACAAGGAGATCGAACGGTTCCGCCGCGAAGCGCGCGTGCTCTCGAAGCTCGAGACCGAGCACGCCGCGCGGATCCTCGACGTCGGCACCCAGCCCGACGGCTCCTTCTTCCTGGCTCGCCAGCACGTCGACGGTGAGGACCTCGCCACGTACGTGCAGACGTACGGGCCACGGCCGCTGCCCGAGGCAGCGCTCCTCGTCTTGCAGGCCGCCGAGTGCGTGGCCGAGACGCACGGGCACGGCATCACGCTCCGCGAGCTGTCCCCACAGAACATGGTCGTGTCGCGGCGGCCCGGCGGCACCCCGTCTATCAAGATCACCGACTTCGGCACCGCCAAGCTCAACCGCGACGCGGCCGCGCCTTCGGGGGGCGCGTCGCTCACCCAGACGGCGCTCTTCGGGCTCTCGCCGTACTCGTCGCCCGAGCTGGTGCGCAAAGCCAAGAACGTCGACGCGCGCGCCGACGTGTGGTCGCTCGGCGCGGTGCTCTACTTCGTGCTCGCGGGCCAGCCGCCGTTCGTCGGCGACATGACCAAGCTCATGCTGGCCATCACCCGCGAAGAGCCGCGCCCCCTCACGTCGCTGCGAGGCGATCTGCCGCCCGAGATCGACGACATCGTCGGCTGGGCCCTGGCCAAGGACATCGATCGCCGGTTCAAGAACGTTCACTCGTTCGCTCATGCGCTCGCGCCCTACGCCGCGAACGAGGGTCGGGTGCTCGTCGAGCGCATCGCGCAGATCGCGCACCAAGCCAAGCAGCGCAAGTCGGGCGCGACGGCGCCGCCTCCGATCAGCTACCGGCCGCCTCCGCCCTCGTCGCCAGGCGCGCGGCCGAGCTACGTGCCGCAGGCCCCCGCGCCGCAGGCTCCCCAGGGCCCGTCGATGCAAGCCGCGGCGATGCGGCCCCCCGCGCCGCAAGCGATGGATCTCGCGCCCGACGAAGAGCTCGTCGGTGAAGAAGAGGCGACGGTCGTCCTCTCCGGCTCCAAGCTCGCCCGCGAGATCACCGACGCGATGCCGGGGGTGGGGGGCGCGCTCGGCGGTGCGCTGAACCTTGCTGCGCGGGGCCTCGCGATCCCGCCGCCGCCGCCTTCGATCCCGCCCTCACCGTGGGTGCCCGGTAGCGATCGGATGCCGAAGCTCATCCCGCCCGCGCCCGCGCAGGCGCGGCTAGCGTACCCGTCCGCGCCCGACTCGGGGCCTGGGCTCGGGTTTGGTCGCACCGCCCGAGACTCGTCGGCGCCGCCCTCGAGCTTCCACACGACGACGACCGCGTCGACGCGTGTGATGGCGAGCCGTCGCGGCTTCGATCTCCGCATCCTGTGGGGCGCGCTCGCGGCGACCGCGGTGATGGCGCCGGTCGTGCTCCTCCTCTTGCTGCGTGAGGCGCCCAAGCCGACCGTAGCGGCCGAGCCGTCGCTCGGTGATGCGTCGCCGGTTCGCGAGCCGCGCGCAGCCAAGACGAACGAGGCCGAGGTCGCGCCGCCGGTCGTGCTCGAGCCGCCGCAGCCGGGGGCCGCGAACACGCCTCCGCCGTCGCCCGGCCCGGGCCCCGGCGGCGAGCCGGCCGCTCAGCCGACCCCGCGCCAGCCGGGGGGGGCGGTTCCGCCGCGGCCGCCTCGCCCCGACCCCAAGAAGGACGATCCGCCCAAGAAAGACGACCCGCCGAAGAAGGACGATCCGAAGGCGGAGTCGGGCGGCGGCAACGGCCGCCTACTCGCCATCGCCTCGGGCGGGTCGTGCTCGTTCAGCGTCGATGGCGCCGGCCGCGGCAGCGGCTCGTCGCTCAGCCTCTCGCTCCCCGCCGGCAACCACACCGTCGTCTGCAAGCCGACGAGCGGTGCCGCCAAGAGTCGCAGCGTCACCATCAAGCCCGATCAGACGTCGATGTTGACGTTCAAGCTCTGACGGCCGGAGCCCTCAGTCGGTGCGCAGGATGACGTGAAAGCCCAGCTCGGTCTCGACCACGTCGCTGAGCTGCGCGCGCTCGAGCTCGAAGGCAGTGTCCGCGAACGGCGGCAACACGTCCGAGCGCTTCACCTGGCCGATCACGCCCTTGTCGTCGCTGTAGGCCGTCGCGATCTCGTCGAAATCCGCTCCCGCGCGTAGCTTGTCGCGCGCCTCCATGGCGCGCAGGCACGCCTCACCCCGGGAGCGCGTCACCTCGGCCGCGGCGCTCTTGGCGCCGGCGTGCTTCACGAGGACGTGGCGAACGGTGATGCTCTCGGGCTCATCTGGGCGCCGCGGGTGCTCGGCGTTCGCGACGGCGATGCATGTATCCTCAGCGCTCACCGGCCCACCCGCTTGGGGAGGCTTCGCGTCACTCGACGGAGTCGAGCCGCC
>CALKVR010000214.1 GCA_938004815.1 uncultured Polyangiaceae bacterium
CCATGCTCGCCCCCGAGCTCGCCAAGGACCAGCGGCCCGGCTCGGTCGAGGCGACCGTCCTCTCCAGCATCAAGAGCCGCACCGAGGGGACCGACGTGCTCGTCGACATCGCCCTGCCTCCCGACACGCTCGCCAAGGGGGCCGAGATGCTGGCAGCGCTCCTCCGCAAAGAGAAAGCGAGCTTGTAGCGACTGGGCTCAGGCTTCGGGCTCGGGCTCCGCCGCGGGGAGACGAATCCTCACCCTGAGCACGCGCCTAGGCGTCGCTTCGATGACCTCGAGCGTGGTCTCGTCGTCGAGCGTGAAGACGTCGCCTTGTCGAGGGATCTGATCCGCGCGCTCGAGCACCAAGCCCGCGACCGTCGTGAAGCGAGGGCCCTCGGGCAGCTCGATATCGAGGGCGCGGTTCAGGTCGCGCAGGCCCGCGTCGCCCCGGACGTCGATCGACCCGTCCTCGCGCGCCTCGTAGATCGGCGCGGGATCACTCTCGTCTTCTCCCTCGATCTCGCCGACGAGCTCCTCCAGGAGATCTTCGAGCGTCGCCATGCCGAGCATCGCGCCGTGCTCGTCGACGACGACAGCGAGCTGGGTCCGCCGCCGGCGCATCTCGGCGAGCAGATCGATGCAGCGCATCGTCGCGGGCGCCAAGACGGGCTTGCGGACGGCGTCGTCGATCGTGAAGAGCGAACCTTCCTCCATGATCGCGACGGCGTCGCGCAGCATGAGGTAGCCCACGATGTCGTCGAGTGACCCGTCGTAGACGACGATCCGTGACTTGGCTTCTTCGAGGATCACGCGGCGGAGCTCGGCGCGCGACACGTCTTTTGGCACCGCTACGATCCGCTGTCGCGGCACCATGATCTGCGCCGCCGTCACGTCACCGAAATCGATGGCGCGAGAGGCGATCTCACCAACCCCTGGGTCGACGCTGCCTGCCTCGGTCGCCTCGTCGACGAGCTGCTGGATTTCGCCGGGCGAGATCCTCGCCTCTATGAAGCTCGTGCGATCGCCGAACAGGCGGAGCACGACGTTGCTGCTCTTCGCGAGGAACCAGACGAGCGGTGTCGCCAGACGCGACATCAGGCGGAGAGGTCGGGCGACGACGAGCGCGTAGCGCTCGCCGGCGCGGAGCGCGAGCGACTTGGGGACGAGCTCGCCGAACACCAGCGAGAGGTAGGAGATCCCTCCGATGACGATGGCCATGGCGAGCGACGGAGCGTGGCCCCCGGCGAGCGGCTCGAGAGCGGGCTCCAGGTCGCGGCTGAGCGACGAGCCGCCGAAAGCGCCCGCGGCGGCGCCGATCACGGTGATGCCGATCTGCACCGTCGCGAGGAACCGCTCTGGATCGCCTCGCAGCCCCGCCACCGCCCGGGCGGCGCCCGACCGCGTCGCGACCAGCTCGTCGACGCGCGTCTTTCGCATCGAGACGATCGCTATCTCGGAGCCGGCGAGGACGCCGTTGGCCAAGACCAAGATGAGGATGATCGAGAGCTCGAAGAGGATGATGGAAGAACCTCCGCGCCGGAGCGAGGCACCGATGGTGCCATGGCCACCGCCAACCGTCCGAGGCCCCCGTTTCTTCCCGCCACGGACGCGCGCTCTCGCACACCCCGTTGGCTGCACTCTCCGCCCGCGCCACGCCGCGCATGCGTGGCGCGCGGCTTGCTCCAATGCGTGGCACCATGCACGCCAAGAAGTCGCTCATCCTCGTCGCCGCAGCTGCGCTCCTCGCCGCGGCGCCGGCCTGCTACCTGGCTGTCCCGGCCGAAGAGCCCGACGATGAGCTCGCAGAGCCTCCGCGGCCCGCGTCCGACGTCGCAGCCGGCGGCGCGGTGGCCCCCACGCAGCTGCCCCAGCCCGCACCCGCGGGCGTCGAGCACGTCTCGGCCGAGCCCCATGCGGCGCTTCGCGACGTGCTCCTCGATCAGGGTTGGCAACGCGTCGGTCAGGTTCGCGTGAACGGTCGCGGGGATACCGACCGCCTCGCCTTTGCGCGGGGCGACGCCCGCTTCACCCGGCTCGTTCTCTTCGCCGACCGCGGTGACATCGAGCTCGACCAGCTCACAGTGGTCTTCACCGACGGCAGCGAGTACACCCCGGCGTTTCGCGATCTGATCGAAGAGGGCACGAGGACGCGCGTCGTCCGGCTCCCCGCCCCCCACCTGCCGATCGACGAGGTGCGATTCCGCTACGGGACGGCGCAGAAGGCCGCGAACCTCGACGTGTGGGGGCGCTGACGGTCGCCCGGTCGGCCCACCGTTGGCACCACCTGCGACTTGCCCTACCTTCCGACGATGCTTGTTCGCTCGCTCGGGGTGGGGCTGGTCGGCTTTGGGTTTGCGCTCGTCGCGTGCAGCGACGATGCCGCGACCGGTGGGGCGGGTACGGGCGGCAGCCCCTCCGGCCCTGCGTCGTCGTCGTCGAACGCGTCGTCGGGTAGCGGGTCGACATCGACATCGACATCGACATCGTCGACGTCGAGCTCTG
>CALKVR010000215.1 GCA_938004815.1 uncultured Polyangiaceae bacterium
CGGGGCTGCCGAAGCCACCACCCGCCGAAGGAGCAGGCGCGGGGCTGCCGAAGCCACCACCCGCCGAAGGAGCAGGCGCGGGGCTGCCGAAGCCGCCAGCGGCCGGAGCAGGAGCGGGGCTTCCAAACCCGCCTGCCGCAGGCGCGGGGGCCGGGGCGCCGAAGCCACCGGCGGCCGGCGCGGGCGCGGGGCTTCCGAAGCCCCCCGCGGCTGGCGGAGCCGCAGGCGGCGGCGCGTCACCCGGCGGCGCGGACATCGGCCCGAGCATCGTCGCCTGGAATGCGAGGTTCTTCCCTTGCGGGGCCTCGGGCGGGGGCGCCGGTGCAGGCGCGGGCGCGGGGGCAGCCCCGACGCCGGACATCATCATGGTCCCCTTGAACTTCGACGCCGCCTTGGCAGGCGGTTTGGCCAACGCCGTGCCACAGGAGACACACGTGGTGGCTTCGTCGGTGTTCGGCTTCCCGCAATTCGGACAGTAGATGGTCACGGACTCCCCTCGGGTCGGCGCGCGCGCAGATGGCTCCCGACGGGCCAGCGCACGCGAAACGGCGCAACCGTATCCGACCTGTGGCCATAGGGAAAGCCGTTCGACGTTTCGGAGGTACGGGATGGGCGTCCGTTCCGACCGACAGTCCAGGCGCCTGAAGGTGGGTGTGGACCGCTCGGTCGCAGCGCCCACGAAACGGGACCGAGGAAGCGACGTTTTTCCTTGCGCTTTCGGCGTTCTCGCTCTACGCGGCGCACGCTCGGGCTCGCTTGACAGCTAGCCCGGTGCCGCCTAGCGTCCGCACGCTTTCGACCTGGGTTTCGAGCTCGGCTCGCGCCCGTCGGAGGCCTCTCTTCACGCCTCTTCGCGGGGGAAAACGTGCCCTCGCGACGCCGACTCGACGGGTCGGTCCTCCGACGTCCGACGCGGTCTCCCGACGTTCGACGGCGGGCGGCCTCCCTCGGTCGGCTGACGAAGCGTCCATTTTCTCCGCGAGAACCCAGCGAGAAAACCCCACATGGCCTTCGCCCTGACTCCCGAGCGGGACCGAGAAGTCGACGAGCTTCTCACGCACTACCCGAACAAGCGCGCCGCCCTCATCCCGGTGCTCTGGATCTGCCAGAGGCAGAACGGCTGGGTGAGCCCCGAGGTCATCGACTTCGTGGCGACGCGGCTCGATCTCTCGACCGCGATCGTGAAGGGCGTCGTGACCTTCTACACGATGTTCTTCCAGCACCCGGTCGGGTCGCACGTGATCTGGGTTTGTCGGACCCTGTCGTGCGATCTGCGGGGCGCGAAGGCGATCCAAGAGCACCTGGAGGAGAAGCTCGGTTGCCACGCCGGCGGAACCTCCAAAGACGGCAAGTTCACGCTGTTGAAGGCGGAATGTCTCGCCGCGTGTGGTCAGGCGCCGATGGTGCAGATCGACGACGACTATCACGAGAATCTCACGCTGGAGAAGCTCGACCGGATCCTCGAATCCTACCGAGCGGGGGCCTGACGATGTCCGACGATCAGAAGCCGATCCTGACCGCGCGCTACGGCGTCGCCAATGCCACCGACCTCGAGGTCGCCGAGAAGCACGGCGCGTATCGCGCGGCGCGCAAGGCGCTGCTCTCGATGCAACCCGAGGCGATCCGCGAAGAGGTGAAGAAGGCCTCCATCCGCGGACGCGGCGGCGCGGGGTTCCCGGCCGGCGTGAAGTGGGGATTCCTCGCTCCGAAGGAGGGCGAGCGCGTCTACCTCGTCATCAACGGTGACGAGAGCGAGCCGGGTACCTTCAAGGACCGGACGATCATGAACAAGGATCCCCACCGCCTCATCGAGGGGATCCTGATCGCCTGCTACGCGATCGGCGCGCACGCCTGCTACATCTACGTGCGCGGCGAGCTCGCTCACTCGATCAAGAGCCTCGACGCGGCCCTCGCGCAGGCGCGGGCCAAGGGCTACGTGGGTGAAAAGCCCTTCGGCAAGCCGTACCCGATCGAGATCTACACGCACACCGGCGCGGGCGCGTACATCTGCGGCGAAGAGACCGCGCTCCTCAACAGCCTCGAAGGTCGCCGCGGCGAGCCCCGCCTCAAACCGCCTTTCCCGGCCATCAAGGGCGCCTTCGGTCAGCCGACGATCGTCAACAACGTCGAGACGATCGCCGCGGTGCCGGACGTCGTCGAGATGGGCGGCGAGAGCTGGTGCAACCTCAGCCGCCTCGCGCCCGCCGACGGCGGCATCCGCCTCTACGGCATCAGCGGTCACGTGAAGCGCCCGGGAGTCTACGAGGCCCCGGTCGGCATCACGATGCGCGAGCTGATCTACGACTACGGCGGCGGCATGCTGCACGACGATCGCCCGCTCAAGGGGGTCATTCCGGGTGGCTCGTCGACGCCGGTGCTGCGCCCGGATCTGAAGATCGACGCGAAGAAGGCCGACCACCCGCTGCACAAGTGGCACGGCATGTCGGAGATCGACGTGCCGATGGGCGTCGACACCTACCGCGCCCTCGGCACGATGCTCGGCACCTGCTGCGCGATCGTGATGGACACCTCGGTCAACATGGTCGAGGCCTGCCGCAACTTGATGCGCTTCTACAAGCACGAGAGCTGCGGCCAGTGCACGCCGTGCCGAGAAGGCAGCGGCTGGCTCGTCGACACGCTCACCGAGATCTGCGAGGGCCGCGGCAAGCCGGAGGACGTGCATCGCCTCGTGGAGATCTCGAACAACATGATGGGCAACACCATCTGCGCGTTCGCCGACGGCACCGCGATGCCGATGCTCGGCTTCGTCCAGAAGTTCCGCGAGGAGTTCGTGGCCGCGGTCGAGAAGGGCCGCCCGCTCGAGGTTCGCCACGACGACAGCACGATCGCGCTCGTGCGCGGGAGGGCGGCATGACCGACGCGAAGTTCATCCTCTTCGTCTTCACGACGATCCTCGCGTTGGCGGGGGCCCTCGGCACGATCGCCTCGGGACGTCCGTTGCGCGCCGCGATGTCGCTGCTGGTGACGATCATCTCCCTCGCAGGTCTCTACCTGACCCTGCACGCGGAGCTCCTCGCTGCGATTCAGGTGCTCGTCTACGCAGGCGCGATCGTCGTGCTTTTCGTCTTCGTGATCATGCTGCTCGGTCCCTCGGCGACCACCGAGAGCTCCCCCGGCACCTTGATGGTCCGGATGCTGAGCCTCGTGGGCATGGGGATGTTCACCTCGACCATCGCGTTCTCCTTCGTCGGGGTCGCCTCCGAGTGGATCGTGCTGCCCGAGACCTTCGGCACGGTCGAAGGGGTCGGGCTCGAGCTGTACACGAAGGCCCTCGTGCCCTTCGAGATCGTGTCGTTCACGCTCACCACGGCCGTCGTCGGCGCGGTGGCGATCGCGCGGACGAAGACGGCGCGTGAGCTCGCGGCGGCGAAGGAACGTTCGGCATCCGAGGCGGCTGCGGTCGCCCAACCGGCGGAGTGATCATGGAGCTCGGACTCGGCGCTTATCTGCTCTTCGCCTCGGTGCTCTTCGGCATCGGCGCGACCGGCTTCCTCGTTCGACGCAACGCGCTCATCCAGCTCATGAGCATCGAGCTGATGCTCAACTCGGTGAACGTGGTGCTCGTGGCCGCGAACCGCTTCCACCCGGACAACCACGCCGGGCAGATCTTCGCGTTCTTCGTCATCGCCATCGCCGCCGCGGAAGCCGCGGTCGGCCTCGCGATCCTCATCGCGCTCTACCGCCTCAACAAGACGGTCGAAACCGACAAGGCGAGCCTGCTCAAACACTGATCGCCCCACGAGGATCGACTCGGTCGGCTCTCGTCGTCGCTCCCGACACTCCACACTCCGGCTCGCCTTCGAGCTCAACTCTTCTCTCGTAACGTAATCGAGGACCAGAGGCGTCGATGGACAACCTCTCGATCTTGTGGATCGTCCTGCTGCCGCTCGCAGGCGCGATCATCAACGGCGTCGGCGCGCGCGTCGGAGTCTCCAAGTCGTGGATCTCCACGATCGCGGTGGGCTCGGTGCTCGGCGCCTTCGGCCTGGCGGTCCACAACTTCATCAAGCTGTGGGAGCTCAAGCACGGCGTGGACGGGGTGGGCGGCGTCGAGGACGCCAAGCTCGTCGCCGACGTCTACGAGTGGTTCAGCATCCAGCTCTCGTCGAGCTCGGGTGGGTTCCGCGAGGTGCCCATCCACGTGCGCTTCGTCTTCGACTCGCTCAGCGGTCTGATGACGCTCGTGGTGACCGGCATCGGCTCGCTCATCCACATCTACTCGCTCGAGTACATGAGCGAGGAGAAGAGCTACGGGCGCTTCTTCGCGTACCTGAACCTCTTCACCGCCTCGATGCTCATCCTCGTGCTCGCGAGCAGCTTCCCGCTGATGTTCGTCGGCTGGGAGGGCGTGGGCGTCTGCTCGTACCTGCTCATCGGCTTCTGGTACGAGACGCCGGCCTATGCGGCCGCCGGTCGCAAGGCGTTCGTCGCCAACCGCGTCGGCGACTTCGGCGTGCTCATCGGCATGTTCACGCTGATGATGCTCGCGGGCTCCTTCGAGTTCGACGCCATCAACGCGGCGGCCCCCGAGCTCGCGCAGCCCATGACGATCGGCGGCGCGCCGCTGACGATCTCGATGGCGACCTTCGCCTGCCTCTTCCTCTTCCTCGGCTGCACCGGCAAGAGCGCGCAGCTCCCGCTCTACGTCTGGCT
>CALKVR010000216.1 GCA_938004815.1 uncultured Polyangiaceae bacterium
AGACGATGCCGCGCTGCGCGCGCTCGACGTCGTGATCGGCGTTCTGGAGGAGCTGGACGATGATGTTCTCGACGTCCTCACCGACGTAGCCGGCCTCGGTCAGCGTCGTGGCGTCGGCGATGGCGAACGGGACGTTGAGGATCTTGGCCAGCGTCTGGGCGAGGAGCGTCTTGCCGCTGCCGGTCGGGCCGAGGAGCAGGATGTTCGACTTCTGCAGCTCGACGTCGTTGGCGCCGACCTTGGAGTCGACGCGCTTGTAGTGGTTGTGCACCGCTACCGCGAGGATCTTCTTGGCGCGGTCCTGACCGACGACGTACTCGTCGAGGATCGCCTTGATCTCCGCCGGTTTGGGGATCGGAGCAGAGCCGGCCTGGGGCTCTTCTTTCTCGACCTCCTCGGCGATGATGTCGTTGCAGAGCCCGATGCACTCGTCGCAGATGTACACCGTGGGCCCGGCGATGAGCTTTTTGACCTCTTTCTGCGACTTTCCGCAAAAAGAGCAGCTCAGGTTCCCGCTTCCGTGATCGTCGCGCCTACGCTCCACGCTGCCCTCTGGGGTCGAGGCTTCTACGGCCCGAGCCTGCCTGACACTTAACCGACTCGGAGCGTGAGTTTAGACCCCACCCCCCACGGCGGCAAGACGACGGAGGCCCTTGTCTTTCGAGCATTTGCCTCAACGGCCGCTCTTTTCCGGCCCGGTCTGGGGCCGGCCACCGGTCGCGGCCGGCTTTTCGCGCTTCGGGATGACCTCGTCGATCAGGCCGTACTCTTTGGCCTCGGCGGCCGTGAGGTAGAAGTCGCGCTCGATATCGTTGGCGATCTGCTCGCGGTCCTTGTTGGTCGCGTCGACCAGGATCTGGATGAGCAGGTCTTTGATGCGCTTGATCTCGCGAGCCTGGATCTCGATGTCGGTCGCCTGGCCGCGCGCGCCCCCGAGCGGCTGGTGAATCATGATGCGCGAGTTCGGCAGGCTGAAGCGGCGCTTTTTCTGGCCGGCGGCGAGCAGGATGGCGCCCATGCTGGCAGCCTGCCCGATGCACATCGTCGAGACCGGGCAGCGGACGTACTGCATCGTGTCGTAGATCCCCACGCCGGCCGTGACCACGCCGCCGGGGCTGTTGATGTAGATCTGCACGTCTTTGTCCGGGTCCTCGCTCTCGAGGAAGAGCAGCTGAGCGATGACCGCGTTGCAGACGAAGTCGTCGACGTCGGTCCCGAGAAAGACGATGCGGTCTTTCAAGAGGCGGCTGAAGATGTGCCACTCGCGCTCGCCGCGGTGGGTGATCTCGGTGACGGAGGGGATGATGTAGTGGCCGACCTCGCGGGCGAGCTGATCGCGCTCGGCCGCGAGCCGCTCACCGCTCGCCTCCAGGAACTGCATCGCCTGCGGTCGGTTCTCGATTCGTCGCATGGGGCCCCTTCGGATGGAGGCGAACGTATAGCGCGCGAGGACGATTCTGTCGAAGGCGCCGCTCAGGCCTCGGTGGCGTCGGCGGCGGCTTCGAGGATGTCGAGGATCTTGTCTTCCAAGATCATGGCGATGAGCATCTCGCGCTTCTTCGGGTCGCGGTACTCGGCCTTGACCTTGGCGACGTTCTTTCCCGTCTGCTTGGCGAGCTCGTTGTAGCCCTTCTCGATGTCGGCCTCGTCGACCTTGACGCTCTTGAGCTTGGCGATCTCGGCCATGAGGAGGCCGGCGCGCACCTTTTTCTCGGCGTCGATGCGAGCGCCCGCGCGGAGCGCGTTCGCGTCGATGCGCTGGCCCATGCGGCGGGCCTGGGCGGTGAGCTCGCGCTCGGTCATCGCGGCCTGCTGCTCGACGAGCGACGGCGGCACGGGGATGGGGTTCGCCTTGCAGAGCTCTTCGACGAGCTGCTCGGCCACGACCTCGGTCTGGCGCTGCTTGGCCGCGGCCTCGAGGTCCTCTTTCAGCTTGGCCTTGAGCGCGGCCAGGTCGGCGTAGTCGCCGCAGTCTTTGGCGAGCTCGTCGTCGACGGCGGGCAGGACGCGCTCTTTGATCTCCTTGACGGTGATCTTGAACGTGCCCTTCTTGCCCTTCAGGTCGGGGGCCGGGTGGTTCTGGGGGAAGTCGACCGCGACCTCTTTGGTCTCGCCGACCTTGGCGCCCACGAGCGCCTCCTCGATCTCCTTCATCGTCTCGCCGTGACCGAGCTCGACGGTGATCGACTGCTCACCCGAAGGATGAGGCGTGCCATCGAGCTCGAGGATGAACGACACCTGCACGACGTCGTCGGTCTTGGCGGCGCGCTCGGGCTCGGGCACCTGAACCGTGGAGTGCTCGCGGCGGAGCTCCTCGATCTTGGCGTCGATCGCGGCGTCGGGGACGTCGAGCTTGGGGCGCTTGACCGGGAGCTTCTCGAACTTGACCTCGCTCACATCGGGCCGCACCTCGAAGCGCGCGCGGTAGGTGAACGACGCCTCGGGCGAGAGCTCGTTCGGCGCGATCGCCGGCTTGGAGAGCGGCTGCCCCTCTTTTTGCGAGAGCGCCATGGGCAGCGTCTCGTCGACGAGCCGCTGGGCGACGTCGGCGTGCACGCGCGGGGCGTAGAGGTGGACGAGGATGTCGCGCGGCGCTTTGCCGGGACGGTACCCGCGGACGTGCGCGTTCTTCTGGAGGCTCTGGTAAGCGCGAGCCACCTCGGACTTCACGCGCTCGACCGGCACCTCCACCGAAAACTCGACGACGACGGGGGAGAGTTTCTCGACGCTGACCTGCATGGGGGCGCGAGGAGATAGCGGAGCGTCGCCGAGGGCGCAAACCCAAAGAAACTGACAACAGGCGACAGGCAACAGGCGATTAACAATGTCGCGCTGCCGCCTCTCGCCCGCGACTCCCTACCGGCCGCCGCCAGCGGCACGGACGGCTGAGGCATCAGGCGGCAGCGCGGCGTTGTCGGTTGTCAGTCGCCTGTCGCCTGTTGCGTATTCGTCAGAAGTCTTTCATTTCGGAGAACGGATCGTCGGACTCGGTCTCGACGTCGGCGTCGAAGGCGTTGTCCTCGACCATCTCCTCCAACGACAGACCGATGCGACGCTCGGCGGCCAGAATCTCGCGGTCGAACTCGGCGAAGCTCTTGAACGATCTCGGAAGCGACATGGATCCTCCCTCGGAGCGGTCCAGACAAAAGGGGGCGCGGGAGCCATCCGCTCGGCGCCAGGGGGCCTTCGAGCGTCGGGCGATGTGTTTTTTCGTGAGAAAGAAAGAAGGAAGCGAAGCCGGCGATCAGTCGATCGGCCGGGAACCGGTGGGCCACATGTTGAGCACGCGCGCCGCGTCGGCGCGCCGTGGCGCGAGCCAGAACGCGTCGGTGAGGATGCGATCCCTGGGCTCGGTGACGCCGACCTGCTCGAGCGCGCCGACGAGGCGCTGTCCAAGCGGTGACCGCTGCGCACTCCGACCCTCACCTACATGTGACGACATGTGGGATAACCTAGTTCGGCCATGATTCGGGGCCAAGAAAGTGCGAGTGGAAAGCGGGCGAGCGGTCGTGTACGGACCTCCGAGCAGACCGAGGCCATGGCCGTCATCTTCGCCATCGCGAACCAGAAGGGCGGGGTCGGAAAGACCACGACCAGCGTGAACCTCGCGGCCAGCCTGGCCGCGGCCGAGGTTCCGGTCCTGCTCGTCGACTGCGACCCGCAGGGCAACGCGACGAGCGGCACGGGCGTGCCCCGCGGCACGGTCGAGCGGAGCACCTACGACGTGCTCCTCGGGCAGGCGACGGCCCAGGACGCGATCCGCCAGACGCCGGTGAAGGGCCTCGACATCATCCCCGCGACGCAAGACCTCGTCGCGGCCGAGCTCGAGCTCGTGGACCTGCCCGACCGCGCGACCCGCTTGCGCGACGCGCTCGAGGGCGTCTCCGAACGTTACGGTTTCGTCATTCTCGACTGCCCCCCCTCCCTCGGCCTCCTCACCGTGAACGCGCTCTCGGCCGCCGATCGCGTGATCGTGCCGCTCCAGTGCGAGTACTTCGCCCTCGAGGGGCTCACCCACCTGATGGCCACGATCGACCGTATCAAGGGCGCCTTCAACCCCGGCCTCTCGGTCGAGGGCGTCGTGCTCACGATGTTCGACGGCCGCAACTCGCTCACCCACCAGGTCGCCGACGAGGTTCGCGATCACTTCCGGGTGTACGCCACCGTGATCCCCCGCAACGTCCGCCTCTCGGAGGCGCCGTCACACGGCGTGCCCGCCTTGCTCTACGACGCCCAGTCGCGCGGCGCGCAGGCATACCTGGGCCTCGCGCGTGAAGTGCTCGAGAGCCACCCGAAGCCGCAACGAAGAGAGCCCGACGCCTCCGCGCCGCCCCCCAAGGCGACCGGCGGCAAGACCGGGCGCGGCGGAGCCAAGGCCGAGCGAAAGGCCGGCTGACCGAACATGGGCCCCGAGAAAAAGCGCGCCCTCGGGCGGGGCCTCGACGCCCTCCTGCCTGCCGCGCCCCCGCGAGCAGCCGCTGCACCGAGCTACGGCGACAAGAGCGTCTTTTCGTGCCCGATCGAGCGCATCGTCCCGCAGCCGGGACAGCCGCGTCAGCACTTCGACGAGGACGAGCTCGTCGAGCTCGAGGCGTCCATCCGCGAGCACGGCATCATCGAGCCCATCGTCGTCAGGCGCCTGCCTGGCGGGGGGCCGGCCGGCGACAAATACGAGCTCATCGCGGGCGAGCGCCGCTGGCGCGCCGCGCAGCGCGTCGGCCTCCGCGAGGTGATCGTCGTCGTCAAAGACGTCACCCCCGCCGCCGCCTTCGAGCTCGCCCTCGTCGAGAACATCCAGCGCGCCGATCTCAACCCGATCGAGGTCGCCGAGGCTTACGATCGCCTCGCGCGCGAGCACGGCTACACCCACGAGGCGCTCTCCGACAAGGTCGGCAAGGACCGCACGACCATCACCAACGCGCTCCGTCTGCTGAAGCTGCCGACGACGGTGCGCACCCTCGTCGTCTCACGCGAGCTCTCCGAGGGCCACGCTCGCGCGCTCCTCGGCGCGCCCGACGACAAGTCGCTCCAGGACATCGC
>CALKVR010000217.1 GCA_938004815.1 uncultured Polyangiaceae bacterium
TGTATAAGAGACAGACGTAGAAGGACGCGCCCGACGGGGAGGCGCCGGTGACTTCGACGGAGTGCCTCTTGGAAAGCACCCCCCACCGCAGGCGCGCTCGAAAGTCGGAAACCAACCTCATGTCGCGGCTCCGCTCCCAGAGGGTCAACGTCACGCCGAGGAGGCGGCGATGAAGCGTGCGCCCCTCAACGGGCGCCTCCAGCTTCGAGAACAGCGCCGCGTGACACGATCGGGCCAAGCGACCCCACCCAGAGACCACCAAAAACGGTACGGTCATCGTCGCGAAAATCGCGAAGAGCTGGCCGCCCGATGGCACCGCCCACCCCGGGAGTACCGAGTCCGAGAGCCACGAGAGCAAGATGCGCAGACCAGGAAAGACGGACACGATGACGCCCGTCACGGCGAAGACCCGCACCAGCTTCACCACCACCGCGCGAGCGGTGCCCTCTTCATCCCAGACGCTCGGCCGCGGTTTATGTGACCGCTCATAGGTCTGTCGCTCGCGAAAGCGGCGTCGAAGCTCTCGCTCCTGGAGCCACCACCTCAGACGCCAGGAACGGTCGAAAGGCCAGGTGTAGGAGACGACGTCGAGCTCCGACAGCCGCGCCGTGACGAGACGCAGGAGCTCGGGCGACACGTCGGCATCTCGCGTGACAGCGGGCCCGTCCCCGAATTG
The DNA here is from genome assembly GCA_938004815.1 of uncultured Polyangiaceae bacterium. GTDB lineage: Bacteria > Myxococcota_A > Polyangia > Polyangiales > Polyangiaceae > Xiheicaenibacterium. The sequence goes on from CALKVR010000217.1 coordinate 677, forward strand.
GTCGAGGAGGGCGGCGAGGGACACTTGAAGCGCGGGCCCAGCTCTCATCTGGTCGCGGTCGGAGGGCTCGTAGAACAGAGCCAGCCAGCCGCTGCACGCAACGAACCTGAACGCGCACGTCAGTGTCGGGCGGTGCGCTCCGAAAAGCCGTCGAACCCGCTCCTCGGAGGTGCCATGCCGAAGCGTCGTCTCTGATGGAGAGAGCCAAAGAATGCCGTCGTGCGTGAAAAGCATGGCGCCTTGCCAGCGTGTTCGCACGAAGTGCCAGCGAGAGGGGAGGTCGCCGTTCGGCCCCGTCTGCCGGATCGTCGGCGCTACCATCGCTCGCCCAATCCGGGCCTGCCGTTAGCGGGGTAGCGGATCACGGCCAACGGACCTCGGCGACGACCTGAGCGAGCTCGTCGTCTGGATACTTGCCCGCGACCTCGAGCTTGGCGGACCAGACCATCGATAGACGCTTCGCGTCGAGATCGAGCACAACGGTGTCGAGCTGCGGCTCGAGTTCGAACCAGGGGCAACCCGGCGGCTGGAGACGAACGAGCGGCGCATCGCTCGGTAGGTTGGTGCGAATGTGGCGCCAGGTGGGGTGGAGGTTATCGAGCCGGATATCCTCTCCGCCGCGGAGGCGGATGCCACGATGACCGAGAAGAGTCCCGCACATCGAGCGCGCGCTTGGCTTCGGTGGAAACGGGCGGTCGGATGCGAGGTCGGCTTCGGTGACGATTCGCTCCTCCAGCTCCGGAAGATGCCCAGCGAAAGTGACGGGTGGCGCACCCCAGTGCGCGCTGCGAGGGAAATCGAACGGCTCGACCCAGTCGAGCGCGACGGGGCGCGGTGCAGCAACCCAATCCTCGGGCGAGGCACGGAGCAGTCGCTCCGGGGTGACGGGATCGTCAGGGTCGTCGAGGCTGGGCAAAGAGGCGCCGATGAGACGGCCAGGGTCGATCGCGACGAAGAAGCCAGTGCCTCTTCGATTTCGCGGGTAAGCGAACTTGCTCACCGAGTCCAGGGCGGCCCCGATACGAAGCCCCTCATCAGCCTCGGGGTCGCCGAGCCGTTCGTAAGCGCCACGATCAAAGCCGCCGTAGCATCGCTCGAAACGCATCGGCATACGCTCGAAGGCACTCGGTAGCGAGAAAACAGGCGCCCCGCCCGCTATGTGCTCAATAACGCGATCACCGGTCGCTCGGATCTTTCGAACGTGGGGACCGAGCTCTATGTGTGCGCATTGCTCCCGAAGAGGCGAGGCCGCGTAGATGCTTCCACGAACGACGACGTCCGTCGCCGGCTTCCAGGCAGTCGTCTCTTCCCCCGCGGGTGCCGATTGCTCGAGGGTCGTTGCGAGGTGACAGGCGTCTTCCAAGCTCGCAGTGCGCTTCGCGACGACGCCGATGTGCCAGCGTCCGTCAGGGAGTAGGCGGAAGTTCGTGACCATCGGCTTCATCGTCGAGTTTGTTGGATCGGCAGGCTTCGCTAGCCCGTCGCGCGCGCGGATCGTGACGTCACATCGGGCTCGAGCGTGAACGTGCGCCGCTCCCCGGAGATCAGTGGAGCGTAGAGCGTCGCGTGCCACGCCAGCTCGACGCGCTGTGTGTCGGCGTCGATGTGCACCGCCACGAGAGCCGGTCGACGCCTCCGTTCGCGTGCACCCGCGGTCACGCGCCATCTGATCGCTGGCTCGGGCACGATGAAGCTGATCGTGGCGGGGCCAAGGCCCTCCACCTCGATGCGGGTGTTCGGATGAAGGTCGCGGCGCTGTAGCTGTGGTGGCGCGTTCAGCGCTCCTCGTGCGAAGGTGAACTCATCCAGCTCGTGGCGGTTTCCTAGGGAGGCTTGCTTGATCGCGAAATGATCCATCCGTAGGCTGGTATCAGAGGGCATCGGAGCCCAACAACTTGGAGCCGGCCGAGTATCCCACGCCACGATCGGCTGCTCCGGATCCTCCAATTGGGGGAGCTCGACCCCCTCGGCTTCGGCAACATCCATGACCCAACCCTTTCCCGCAGGGTTCGCTGAGCAGAGGATGCGGGTAGTCGGTGCAGGGAGCTTCGTGTGCGGGAGCAAGCCCGGGGGTCGGGTCCAGGAGCCACCATATGCGTTGGACCAGACCATTTCCACCCCCTCCGTCAGCTCCGCATCGCTCGGCTCGACAGCGCCATTGCGGTGCCGCCACCATCTACGACCGAACGCCAAGATCGAGTGAGTCTGGTCACCGATACGCAAGAGCGCCGTCCTACGGCGAAACGCGCGACCATCCGGAGCCCGTACCGTCCCGCTCACCGTGAGCTCTGCGAGCCCGTTCTCCCGGAGGCAGGGCGCCTCGCCCATTGGAAAGCGCTCGGAAGGCTCACCGCTGATGGGCGCGCACTCGCGAGAGAGCTGCCATCCGCCGTCGATGCGCTCGTGAGTCGTCTTGACCGTGGCGTCGACCATAGCGAACGAGTCGTCGAGGTGATCACGGTGCACGAAGAGCGAGAATGGCGTCTCATTGACGATCTGCATCAGGATTGTCCTCCGCTGCCCACTCCTTCACGGCGTCCTTCCCCTTACCGATGGCCCACTTCGCCACATCGCCGAACGCATCTACTCCGACGTTTGGGATCGCGTCTCTGGCCTTGCCCGGCAAAGCCTTGAACCAGGCCCACTTTGGAAGAGGCAGACGGTTTACTCCGCCTTTCACCCAATCTCCAAACTTGCCATAGCCGTAGGATGCAGCAGCCTCCACTACCGCGTTCTCGGCCCACTCCGCGAGAAAATCGACAACATCCTTGGGCGTCGGCATGACCTCCACCGTGCCGAAAGCCAGTACGATATTGGTGTAGAAGGTTGAGAAAGGGTCGTTGCAGTTGACATTCACGCCACCGAAGCCGTCCATTGTGCACGCGACTGGCCCATTCGAGGCCTGAACTTGGGACACGGAGAGCGAAGCCTTCGTGCTCGAGAAGTAAATCGTCACTGCCACCAGTATGTTTCCCCCGGGCGGTAGGTGCCACGAACGGCATTCATGATCCTTCGAGAGAATCGACCCTCGGTCGTTCGCCAAGACGGTAGGATTGGACTTGTCGACCTTGAGCATGGCGGCGCCGATCCCGCCGTCAGAAGTCATGTTGACGTAATGCAGCGATTCGAGCGCGAAGCCGAAGCCGGGGGGGATTGGGGCCGGCGGGAGAGGATACCCGGGGCTCAGGCCGTTCCACAGGTTGACGTAGTAGAGGCCTCCGTGGTGGTCCAAGCCCATCATCGGCACCGAACCGTGAAAGCCGATCACCCGTGCGCTCATAGGCCCTCGCCGTCCACAGGCTCCCGGTCGCGGCCGAGTGATGCAACGTCCTGGCGAAACCAGCGCCGCTCGCGACCCAGGGTCGCCCACCAGGCCTCAGGTCGCTCACCCCCATCCAGGACACGCGTGCGAGCGACGCGCGCGCGGACGGCATCCATGCTCGCGGCGTCGCCAACACCGTCACGATACCCCGAGGGCGCGTCGTTGGAGGCGAGCAACATCTCGGCCAGCCTCGGAACTTCGCGGTCGAGCGTGGCCCAACAAATCTTCATGGATCCAGGATCATGGATTCCCACTCGAACCTCACCGTCGGCGACTGCAACATGCAGCCATTGTCCGCACGCCTTCCCCACCGTGGTCAGCCACTCGCGGATTGGCGCGCGCAGGGAGCGCGATCGAGCGTCGCAGAACCAGCTCCCTCGCCCGCTTGCGTAAAGGAGGGCGGAAGAGGGTGTCCGAAAGCCGAGCTCGAGAGAGTGGCGCCACCACGGAAGAGCCCACCGGCCGCGAAAGTCTATCGTCGTCGCTCCCCATGGCGCGGCGTAATCGAGCCGACGGACATCGAGCGTGGCGCCGTAGATGCTTGGGTAAACGCGGACTCTCGCGCGCGAGCTTCGCTCGAAGAGCCACAGGACGGTTCCCTTGAACGCCTCGGCGGCCAGAACGACGTTCAGGCTGATAAGCACGAAAGGAGCAATCGCCGCTGCTGTGGCGGCTAGCTGCTCGCCGTCACCTAAGGAGGCAGGCATGGCGAATGCGATCGGCGCCGCGAGGAGGAGCCCGAAGAACGCGGCAGCGGCCTGAAGTCGACCGTACTCGGCCCAGCGACCGGCAAAGGGGACGCCGAAGATGCCCGGCCCCGGCGGACCGTACTGGTTCGGGGTTGATTGTAAGCTCATTTGGAACCGGGGGCCTGGAGACACTTTGCCTCGAATGCCTCCCAGCTCACGGGCATCGGCTGAGGGTCTGCGTTCAGCAGAACGCGCTCGCCTTTCACGTCGACATCGTCGTTCGCCAGGAGCGAGATCGCGCCTTTGGGGGCGGCGATCCGGGCGCCACGTTCGGCCTCGACGTCGAACGTTTCGCACCTGACGCGAATCGCGCTCGTTGCCTCGAGCTCGAGGTCCGAGGCGCGAAGCCGAACTCGAGTCCCGGCGGGTGTGAACTCGAGCGTGATCTCGATCTCCCCATTGGGCGCACGAACCTGGAGGATTGACTGTTCGCCTTCGGCTCCGTGTAGCTGAACGACTCGACCGTGCGCCACTGCCAGGTTGGGTTGAGCGTCTTTCGCCATCGTCGCCTCACACGTTCAGTTTGATGGGCCCGCCTTGGATGTCGACGACGCCACCAGTCACTTTGACGTTGCCCGAGACGTTCACGTTCGGAGCGGTGACGTTCACCGTAGCTGCGCTGACCTCGACCACCCCGGACGCGCGTATCGTGATCAGTGTTCCTTGGACGCCCACGGTCGGCGCTTGCACGGTAGCCGACGCTCCGGCCGTCAACACCGCGGTCGAGCCGGCTTGGGCCGACCAGACCCCGCTCGCGTTGTTCGTGATCACGGCGGCTTGCTCGCGGTTGACCTCGGATGCGAGCGTCTCGACGACGGGCGCGATGATGTGCGCGCTGCCCTCGCTTCCGATTTGTACCGTCGCCCGACCAAGCATCGTCGCGCTGTTCTCGGCCCGCCAGGCGATGTCCGGCGCGGCGCCAGTGATCTCAGTGCTGTCGACGAACGACATTCCTTCGCTCGACGCGACGTGAATCTTCTTGTCCGTCCCCATGTATATGCCTTGCGTGGGCGCGTTGGGGGCGCCGAGCTGAACCACGGTGTTGCCGAACGGTACGGAAATCTTGAGCCGCTCGCCGTCCTCGTGGTCGTCGATGTTGATCTCGGTGCCGCCCCCGGTTCGGATGACGTTGCGCTTGGCGTTGCCGGCGGCGACGGTGCTCGGCATCGTGGGGTTCGGCACCGCTCCGGCGATGATGGGGCGGTCGGGATCACCCTCGACGCACGCGAGCACGACCTCGACGCCGTCGCGCAGAGGAAAATGGAACCCGTACCCGGGGCCCGCGTGTGGCTGCGCCATGCGGATAGGGCGCGACGCCTTGCCTCGGGGTGCCGCCCCGGTATCGAACAGGAACCGCACGTGGTAGCGACCATCTTGGTCGACCTCGGCATACTGTCCTGGTTGGGCCGCCTCGACGATGCCGGTCAGGACGCCGGCGACATGCGGCTTGGGCGTGGTGCGTGGCGGCCTGAACGGGACGGCAGCGTCGATGGCCCTGAACCGGTTCTCGTAGCAGCCATCGCCGGTAGGGCCCGCGAAGAGCCCGGCGGCTTGCGTCAGCTCATGCTCGACCTCCACGACGAGCAGCTCACGGTCGCCCAGCGGGTGGCCCTCCAGCCGGAACCTCGTTCCTGGCGAGAGCTCGGGCCGGGCGCTGCGGGCAATGTAGACGTGGCTCTGCCAGGCGAGCTCCTCGGCGCGAATTTTGGCGATTCGCTCCGCCTCGGCCGGCGTCTTGAAGTGGCTTCCGTACTCGAAGCGCTGTCCGGACTTGCCGGAGGCGATGGCATCGGCCTGGAGCGCCACGCCCGGCGTCCGATAATTGTAGTCCTTTACCACCACACGAGCCGCTTCGACCCTGCGGGTGGTTCTCAGATCGAAGACGTCTTGGCGCTCGCCTCGCGCGCGGAACGGGATACGAAGGTCGGCGTGCTCGGTGGCGAAGCCGCTCGCCTCGTCACTGAAGGCGACGACGTCTCGAGCCTCATCCTGGCGGAAGTACAGAGTGATCCCAACGTGCTCGCAGAGCCGCGAGAGAAAGGCGAGGTCAGACTCCTTGAACTGCACGACGAACTCGCGCGCCGGGTACGCGGAGAGGGTGCCGAGGTCGTAGTCATCGCCTTGCCTTAGGCCGGCGCGCTGAAGCCGCTCGGCGACGATGTCGGGGACCGACATGTCCATCGCGACCTCGGTCGCGGTGGTGAGGGCGAGGGAGCTGATACGCGGCGCGAGCGCGATCGTCCACGCGACGTGCCCGGTTTCGGAGGCGAGGGCGCTGTCGATGCGCTGGACGACGCCGTGTACGCGACGTTTCGGAACGCCGCCTTCGGACAGCAAAAGCGTGGCTGGCTCGCCGAGCAACGCCTCCTCATCCAGAACGATGCCGACGCCCCCCACGATCTCGATGTCGAAGGTGTACGGCTGCCCTAGCC
>CALKVR010000218.1 GCA_938004815.1 uncultured Polyangiaceae bacterium
CGGTTACGACGTCACGCTGATGCTCTACCCGATGATGCCGATCACGGTCACCGATGACGACCGCGTGCACGTGCAGGAGCCGTTCCAGCGCATGATGAAAGAGCTCGCCGACCGGCGGGGTGTGCGCTTCGTGGACACGACCTTCGATCACAATGTCACCAACGAGGACTTCGCCGACTTCGATCATCTGGTTCACCCGGCGCACGTGAAGTTCAGCGAGTGGCTTTTGGCCGACAAGCTCGCGTTCCTCATCGATGGCGCAGCGGCGACCGCGGGAGTCTTACCGTGAGCCTCTCCGAGGTCGAGTTCGCATTCTTCTTTCCGCTGTTCTTGCTGGTGCACTGGCTCCTGCCGCGCCGGGCGTCGTTGCAGAACGCGGCGCTCCTGCTCGCGAGCCTGGTGTTCTACGCGTCGTGGAACGTTCGGCTGCTCCCGCTGCTGCTCGCGAGCACGGCGATCGACTGGGCGGTGCTGCGCGGCTTCGCTCGAACGCCGCTGCCGACCGATGACGCGCCCGAGGCCGAGCGTGCGCGCGCGCTCGGCCGTCGCCGCCGGCTCCTCGCGCTGGGCGTGGCCCAGAACCTCGCTGCGCTGATCTGGTTCAAGTACGTCGGCTTCTTCGCCGACTCGTTCAACACCCTGTTCGGCGCGATCGGGCTCGGTGCGTCGCTCCCGGTGCTGCGAATCGTCCTGCCGCTCGGGATCTCGTTCTACACCATGAGCCGGATCGGGGTGCTCCTCGACACGTACTACGGGCGCCTCGAGCCGGTGAAGTCGCCGCTCGTGTGGTTCACCTTCACGTCGTTCTTTCCTCAGCTGATCGCGGGCCCGATCGGTCGCGGAGCCGAGCTCTTTCCCCAATACGAGAGCCCGCGGCGCGCCGACCCGGCCGCGTTCTCACGCGCGGTGGGCGAGCTCGCGATCGGCTTCGTGCTCAAGGTCTACGTCTCGGCACAGGCTGCCGAGTGGGCCAACCCGGTGTTCGCGAGCCCCGGGGCGTTCACGCGATTCGGCCACGTGCTCGGGCTGGTCGGCTACGCGCTCCAGGTGTTCGGTGACTTCGCCGGCTACAGCTTGATCGCCATCGGCGTCGGGCGCCTCCTGGGGATATCGCTGCCCGAGAACTTCAACTTTCCGTTCCTCGCCACGACGCCGATGGACATCTGGCGGCGGTGGCACATGAGCCTCAACCGCTGGCTCTTCGACTACGTCTACGCCCAGATGGTCACGGGCGACGGCTGGATGCGCGGCCGGCTCGGCCTCGGCCTCGTGCTCGTCATGCTCGTCTCGGGCGTCTGGCACGGAGCGAGCTGGACGTTCGTGCTCTGGGGCTTTTTGCACGGGCTGTGGCTGCTCGTGCACTACCAGTACGACCTTTATTACAAGTCGCTCTGCCGCAAAGACAAGGCATGGGTGGCGCGGCGCAAGACGCGCGCGTACAAGCTCGCGGGATGGGCGCTGTCGGTCGGCTTTTTCGTGGTCACCCTCATCCCCTTCCGGGCCGCCTCTCTCGCTGATTGCGCGGCCTTTCTGGGCGGTTTGGTGGCGGGCGGCGGGGAGCCCTTGGCGGCGAGCACGATGCACCCTTGGCTGGCGCTCGTGTTGGTGGTCGCCTGGCACGTCGCGCAGCTCCCGGTGTTCGCCGGCCTGCGCGAGCGGGTAAGAAACTTGCCTGCGCCGGTGCGGGGCTTCGCCCTGGGCCTGTCCGTGATCCTCCTCTTCGTCTTCGCCCCCGTCGGTGCGGGGACATTCATCTACGCACAGTTCTGAAGGGACTCTGGGATGAGCTCGACCGCCCTGCGCGACACCATCATCGAGTGGCTCGACGACAACTATCACTTCGGTGACGCGGCAACGCTGATCAAGAACGACGAGATGTCGTTCATGGACGGCGGTATCCTCGACAGCCTGGGGTTCGTGCAGCTCTGTCTGTTCTTGGAGAAGCGCTTCACGATGAAGATCGATCGCAAGTCGCTCTCGCGCGAAAACTTCGACAGCCTGGGCAAGATCATGCGCTACGTCTCGGCCCACAAGGACTACCGGCCGTCGTGACGCGCCCCGTCCTGCACCAGCCGGCGGCCGACGCGATCGAGCGATCGCAGATGACGGTCTTTCGCCGTCACGTCGAGCGCGCTGGAGTTGCGGCAGGCGACGATCGTGCGCTGTTCCGGTTCAGCGTCGAGCAGGGCAGCCGCTTCTGGGGCGAGCTCGTGGCGTGGTCGGGGCTGCGCCTGGGCGGGTCGACGCTGCCCGTCATCGACGGCGACGACGTCGAGCGGGCGCGGTTCTTTCCAAATGCTCGGCTCTCGTACGTCGATCATCTCCTGCGGCCCGCGGGCGTGCCCGACGACGACGAAGCGACGGCGCTCGTCGCGGTCGACGAGACGGGCCGGCGAGACGCGGTGACACGGGGCGCGCT
>CALKVR010000219.1 GCA_938004815.1 uncultured Polyangiaceae bacterium
GTGACCTGGGGGACGCTCGTCGCCTACGAGGGCGACACGCCCGTCTACGCGACCGCGATCTCGCCAGGGCAAGACGGCGTCACGCAGCGCGCGCACGGCCACAACACCACGCGCGGGACGTTCAACGTCGGCTGGAAGCTCGTGACCGCGGACATGGCCGGCGTCGAGAAGCTGAAGCCGTGGGCGGTCGACGAGGTGCCCTTCGTCGCCTACTACAAAGACAGCTACGCGCTGCACGGGGCGTGGTGGCACGACGAGTTCGGCCGGCCCAAGAGCCACGGCTGTGTGAACCTGGCCCCGAACGACGCGCAGTTCCTGTGGGGCTGGATGGAGCCGGGCATGCCCGAAGGCTGGTACGCCGTCGCGGCCTTCTACCCCGAGGTGAAGGGCACCACCGTCGTCATCCGCCCGTAGCTCGAGCTCGCGCGCGGCAGGCGACCGTCAGCGGTGACCTTGACGGGTGACCATAGTGGTCACATAGCATGGTCTCATGCGCTCCATCGCCGCCACCAAGTTCAAAGCTGGTTGCTTGGCCATCCTCGATGACGTTGCATCGAGCGGTGAGGGGGTCACCATCCTCAAGCGGGGCAAGCCCATCGCGCGGGTCGTGCCAGTCACGAGCGTCGAGGGCGACCTGCCACAGCGGCGGCTCGCGGGGACGATCGAGATCCTCGGTGATGTGGTAGCGCCGTTCGAGCCAGCCGATGTTTGGGAAGCGGAACGCCTTCGTGGGCTTGGTCGTTCCAGGTCCGGGTCGCGTTGAGAGCGCTGCTCGACACGCACGTGCTGCTCTGGTGGCTCGAGGGGGGGCGCCGGCTCTCGCGTGCGCAAAAGCGCGTCGTCGATCGTGCGTCGCCGGACGCGCCGCTCCACGTTTCCGACATCAGCTTGTGGGAGGTGGCAGTGGCCTACGAGCTCGGCCGCATCAAGCTCAGGCTCCCGCTCCGCGATTGGCTCGAGGCCGCCGTGGCGCCGCCGCTCGTCGTGCGGGCGGGCATCTCGCCGGCGGTCGCGGCCGAGGTAGCGATGCTTCCAGTGACGTTCCATCGCGACCCCGCCGACCGGATCCTCGTGGCCACCGCGCGCGTCCTGGGCGCTACGCTCGTGACGAGCGATGAGCGCATCGCGGACGCGGGGCTCGTTCCCACGATCGGTTGAGCCGTGCGGCGCGTAGCCCCCCCCTCACCCCTGATGAGGGGGGTTGGGGGGTGAAATCACAGGGACGACGTCACCGCCTATTGGATCAGGAACCAGCGGATGCCGGTCCGCACTTCCATGTGGAAGTGATCGCGGTGGCCCCAGTCGTAGTGCGGGGTGAGCAGCAGGTTGAACGACCCCTGGTCGGCGAGCTCGCAGACGACGTCGCGGAGAAACCGCGCGCCCGGCGTGTTCTTGCGCGGTTTCGTCGCCTTCGGGCCGCATGTCGTGCCGCCCACGCGGCTGGGGTGCCAATCGCCGTAGACGCTGTACGTCGTGTCCTTCGGGGCGGGCTCGGTACCGTCGACCGGCGCGCCGCGCGTCGTGATCGTGGCCACGTCGATCGCGAGCCCGGCGGGGTGGCGCTTGCCCGGGCGGATGAAGCCGACCCCGCGCTTTCGGTACATCGACAGGTACTCGACCGTCTTCACCTTCCGCTTGGCGAGGACCTGGGCCATGTCGTCGATCGCGAGGGCGAGGCGACAGTCGGCGACAGCCGCGGGCGAGACCGGGTCGGGGTTCTCTTCGGCCCGCTTGGTCAGCTTGAAGGCCACGCCGCGGATGGGGCCGGTGAAGCGGAGCGGGGTGTCGACCTGCTTGGTCGGCGGCTCGAGCTTGTAGGGGACCTTCCGGCGGTCGAGCTCTTTCAAGCAGTCGGCGCCGCTCATCGCCGCGTACTTGTAGGCGCGCTTTTGCTCGACGTTCGGCGGCTCGAGCGCGAATCGGTTCTTCGCCTCGACCGGACGCGGGAGCATCGCCGAGACCGCGAGAGCCGCCACCCCCCCGAAGGCGAGCGCGGGCACGAGCCAAGTACGACCGGCTGCCATGCGGAGCCGACGCTTCTAGACTAGGCCCGGACGCCGAGACAACCCTGCTCGGATGTGCTCCCCCGCTTTTCCTCGCCGATCCGCGCGATCGGCTGTGCAAAAGCGCGCCGGCTCTGCTAATAGCCCGAGCCCGTTTTCACGGTTTGCGAGGAATCGACCATGGAGATCACGAAGCTGAGCGCGTCGAAGCGCGCCGAACAGGGCAAGGGACCGGCACGCCGCCTCCGCGTCGAGGGAAAGATCCCCGCGATCGCGTACGGCAAGAAGCTCGCGGCCACCCAGCTCGCCGTCAGCCCCAAAGAGCTCCGCGCGGTGCTCGGCACCTCGCACGGCCGCAACTCGGTCGTCGAGCTCGTGGTGGACGGCAAGGACAGCATCACGGCGATGGTGCGTGAGTACGCCCACCACCCCGTGTCGCGCGAGATCATCCACGCCGACTTCATCCAGGTCGACCTGAACGAGCCGGTCGAGGTCACGGTCCCGCTGCGCCTCGCCGGCAAGGCCAAGGGCCTCGTCCAGGGCGGTATCCTGCAGCAGGTTTTCCGCACGCTGCCGGTCACCTGCCTGCCCGGTAAGATCCCGGCCGACCTCACGTGCGACGTCACCGAGCTCGACCTCGGCGACACGCTCAAGGTCAGCCAGCTCTCGCTCCCCGAGGGCGTCACGGTCCGGCTCTCGCCCGAGCAGACGATCGTCACCGTCGTCGCGCCCGAGAAGAAGAGCGAGGCCGAAGAGGCCGCCGACGCGGCGAAGGCCGCCGCCAAGGCCGCGCCGGCCGCGGGCGCTGCCCCGGCTGCCGCCGCTGCGAAGCCCGCCGACAAGAAGAAGAAGTGACCGTCCGGATGAGCGGGCGAGGCCCGTCTCTCTCGACGACCGTCTCCCCGTAGTTTCCCCCCCCCTGGCCCCCCTCCGCGGTGCGGAGGGGGGAAGGCGCTATTCATGACCTGGCTCATCGTCGGCCTCGGCAACCCCGGCAAGGAGTACGCGAGCCACCGTCACAACGTCGGCTTCATGGCGGCCGAAGAGCTCGCGTCGGTGGTTCGCGCCGGCGACTTTCGCGACAAGTTCTCGGGCCGGTTCACGAAGGCGAGCCACCAGGGCGACGACCTCGTCATCCTCGAGCCGCTGACGTTCATGAACCTCTCGGGGCAGTCGGTGCAGCCCGCGGCCGCGTTCTTCAAGGTGGCGCCGGCCGAGGTGATCGTCGTCCACGACGAGCTCGATCTGCCGTTTGGCGACGTCCGGCTCAAGGTCGGCGGCGGCCACGCCGGGCACAACGGCCTCCGGTCCATCATGAAGTCGATGGGCACCGGCGACTTCGTACGCCTGCGCATCGGTATCGGTCGGCCCCCGCCGGGGTTCCGGGGCGAGGTCGCCGACTACGTCCTCTCGAGCTTCGACGCGATCGAGCGGGCGGAGCTATCCGGCATCTTGAAGCGCGCGACCGAATCCGTGCTAGACGTCTGCGCCCGCGGCGTCACCGCCGCGATGAACAAGCTGAACACGAAACCGAAACCCACTCCTCGCTCCGGGGACCTCGGCGCCTAGCCTCCACGCCAAGCGCCGATAGCCATCCACGGGGCCGTTAGTCCAAGAGGAAACAGAATGAGCAGAATGGTCACGGCGCCCGGGCGCGCCCGCGAGTACGAAACGATCTACATCCTTCGCCCCGACATCGACGCGGCTGTAGAGGTCGATGACATCCTGGTTGATCA
>CALKVR010000220.1 GCA_938004815.1 uncultured Polyangiaceae bacterium
GGGCAGGAGCCGTCGGCAGGTCCAGGAGCGCCGTCGTCGGCGACGGCGGTGGCGGCGTCTCCCGATCGTCATCGAGGATCGGCGTCTCCTCGGTGACGAAGGGCAGCGCTATCGACGGCTGATCGTCGATGTTCGGCAGCGTCTCCATCGGCGCCCGCGCGATGGGTTGCGGCACGTCGGTCGTGGGCTCGTCGCCATCGGGAAGAACGATGACCGTGACGGTGTCGTGGCGCTCGAGCGGAGGCAGCACGCGCGGCGCCTCGAGCTCGGGCTTGCGAAGGTGCGCCGCCGGCGAGACGGGGAGCTGCACCGTCTCGCCTGGCCCGCCCGAGCCGGGGAGGTCTTGCGTCTCCTCGGCGTCGATCGTCTCCGGGACGTCGAGCAGCGGCGCCCGCGCCACCGTGCGATCGGCTGCCTGCGCGCGAGGCCACGCCGCGCGGTCCTCGGGCTTGGTCGGAAACAGCTGATCGCCGCCGTCGATGAGCGCGACGACGTCGCGGTCGACGTCGCCGGGGTGCTGAAAGTACGTCCGCATCAAGAGCTCCACGCGGGACCGGAACGGGTCGATCGCGACGCCGTCGATCTGGAGCGCGAGCGGCGAGACGCTCGCCCAGTCCCCCCGCACGACCAAACCGGCGAACGGGCGCGGCGCGGGGATGACCACGCTCGAGAACCAGCCGCTGCCTTGGACCTCGATGGTCAGAGGGAGCGACGGAAACGGCATCCGCGCCTCGGGTCGCGCGCACGACCCGTCGCGACCGCTCTCCGACGCCTCCACCGGTCCGAGCTCGCCGGCTCGGTGGGCTCGGAGCTGGAGCGCGCCCACCCGGGCGAGCACAGGCCCGTCCGCCGCCAGGACCTCACCCACCAGCACGACATCGCAGGCGTCTCGGGTGGCTACGAAGTCGTTCGGATAGAAAAGCCGACCGCGCTCGCGAACGGCATCCCGGAGCGGAGCCTGCTCCCGGTGCAGCACACCGTGCGGCCGACCGTGCAGATCGTAGGACGCCTTGACGACGAGCGTGTAGGCGCCGGGACGCTGATCCGAGCGGACAAGGCCGACGATCAAAGAGGAGCGCTGCGCGACCTCCACCACCCACCGTTGTACCAGCCGGGAAAGCCGCGAGGCACCCTGGAACCCATCCTGATGAAAACAACCACCTGAGCACGGTTGGAGCACGTACGGAGCGGATCGGGGGCTCGCTCTTACACCGTGCGAGCACGATCGGATCGCACGAGACCAGTACCGGGGCTTCGCCCCGGCCGACTACCATCCGAAGGTGGATCTGAACCAGCGATGCGACGCGGAGTGCTGGGCGACCGTCCGCGCCGAGTCCACGTTCGATCGCTGGGGCAACGACATCGCTGTCATCGTCGCGAAGATGGCGTACGCGGTCAGTCCAACCGGCAAGGCCACGGTGGACTTCCGTCCGATTCGCTGGAGCGACGTCCCCGACGACCACGGCGGCGTGAAGTACCCCGGAGACTTATGTGACGACAAGCCGGGCACCGACGTCGGCTTGATCGGGACGGCGCACCCGCCGAAAGGCAAGGGCGCCACCAGCTTCTTCGTCACGCTGAGCGTTAGCAATGACAACAGCGTCATCTTCAAGAGGGTCGTCCAGGTCTTCGGCAAGCGCACGTACGTCACCGACCCCAAGCGCGGGGTGGCGCCCGGCGTGGCCGCGCCCGCGGGGCCGACGCCGCTCGTGTGGGGGCTCTCCTGGGGCGGCCGCACCGAGAGCGAGGATCCGACCAAGTTCGGCGAGGAGCCGCAGAACCCGATCGGCCGCGGCTTCGCCACCGACCCGACCGCGCTCGTCGGCACCGCCGCGCACGTCCTCGAACCCGCCGCCGACCCGGGCTCGCCGGCGGTGCACCCCACCCTCGGCTGCTTCGCCCCGGTGCCCCCGAACCACGACCCCCGCCGCACGCTGGCCGGGACCTACGACGGCGAGTGGGCGCGGAAGCGCGCGCCGGTGAAGCCGCGCGACTTCGACGCGCGCCACAACGCTTGGGCTTCGCCCGGCCTCCACGCCAAGAAGCCGCTCGTCGGGACCGAGACGTTCGAAATCACGGGTGTGCTGCCCGACGGCGTCTGGCGCTTCGCGCTCCCGGAGTACGCGCCCGTCTTCGAGAGCCGCACGCTCTCGGGCTGGCAGCGCCACCCTACCCACCTCGACGGCGTGCTCATCGACGCCGACGCCCGCATCGTCGAGCTCACGTGGCGCGTCGCCATCCCGCTGCCGAAGCCGTGGGAGCTGCTCTCGCGCATCCGCGTCTCGAGCGAGCACACGCTACCCAAAGACGTGCTCCAACCTGCACGCAAAGCCGGCTCGTCCCCCACCCCAGAACCCCTGCTCTCGAGGTAGTCGATGGAAGGCCTGAACATCAACGGCACGATCGACATGCGGCTCGAGGTCGCTGGCCAGAGCTTCCGGGCGCTCCGATGCCACGTCGACGAGGGCCTCTCCACCTGCGGCAGGGTGGCGGTCGAGGTGCAGTCGTTCGAGGACATCGACTTCGAGCCTCTCCTCGAAGAGGACGCCACGGTCGTCATCACCATCGCCGGTATCGAGGTGCGCCGGTTCACCCGCCGCCTCGGCCAGGCCGCGTTCATCGGTCTCAAGGACGACTCGCTCCGTTACTCGCTCGACCTCTTTCCTACTTTCCATTTCCTGCGGCTCGAGATGGACACGCGGAAGTTCCGCGACATGACGACCGAGGCGATCGTGAGCCAGGTCCTGAACGCGTCGGGCGTCGCGCACCAGTGGCGCAACACGCGCCCGTGCGCGTCGCGCCCGTACACCGTGCAGTACCGCGAGACGACCTTCGACTTCGTCAGCCGGCTGCTCGAGTTCGAGGGCGTCTACTACTACTTCGAAGCCGACGGGACGATGGTCCTCGCCGACGACACGCCGTCCGAAGACGACGTCGCGGGCATCCCGCTCTTTCAGCTGCGCGAGACCGAAGCGGCGGGCGCGCACGGCGCCCCGGGCGTGACGTCGTTCACACGGGGGGCGACGACCGTCTCGGGCAAGGCGAGCGTCAACGACCACAACTGGAAGACGCCGAAGACGTCGCTGCTCGCGAGCCACGAGACCGATCGCGACGAGGACCTCGAGATCTACGACTACCCGACCGGCTTTCGTGACCCGGGCACGGGCAAGACGCTGGCGCGCCTGCGCTCGGAGGCGCTCTCGGCCGAGAAGCAGTGGGCCGAGGGTACCGGCAACGTGCCGTGGTTCGCGGCCGGCCGTCACTTCTTGTTCCAGCACTCCGAGGCCATGGACTTCTCGGGCAAGTACCTGCTCGTGCGCGTCTCGCACGCGTTCGTGGCCGCCTTCGGCGAAGAGGAGAAGGGGTCCTACGACAACAGCTTCTTCGCCATCCCCTCGTCGGTGCCGTGGCGCCCGCTGCTCACGACACAGCGGCCGATCGTGCAGGGCAACCACACCGCGATGGTGCGCGGGCCGGTCGGTGAAGAGATCCACACCGACACGTTCGGCCGCGCCAAGGTGCAGTTTCACTGGGACCGCGAGGCGACGGGCACCGACCTCGACTCGCGCTGGATCCGCGTCGCGCAAGAGACCTCGTCGTCGATGGTGCTCTACCGCGTGGGCTGGGAGGTCGTGGTCGCTTATGTCGACGGCGACCCGGACCGGCCGATCGGCATGGCTCGCGACATCAACGGCCAGATGATGCCTACGTACGGGCAGCCATCGCGCATGAACATGATGACGATCAAGACCGAGTCGTACCCCGGCAAGATGGGCTTCAACGAGCTCCGGATGGACGACTCGGTGGGCGGGATGCGCATGGACCTTCACGCGCAGAACGACTTTCTGAACTCGGTCGAGAACGACAAAACAGAAAAAATCGCCAACAACCACGTCAGCCTCATCAAGGGCGGCGTCGACCGCTCGGTCGAGAAGAACCAGCACCTCTCGGTCGGGGGCAACGAGACCAAGGACGTCCAGACCGACTACAACGAGAACGTCCGAAAGAACCGGACCGAAGCCATCGGCGGGAGCGAGAGCATCCAGATCGCCACGAGCGGCGCCCGGAACGTCGCCGGCAACGACGTCGAGAACGTCGGCAGCCTGCGCCTGACCTTCGCCGGCATCCCGACCGTCTCGATCCCCGGGCCGAAAGACATGATGAAGACGGTGGTGCCCCACACCCTCGGCGCGGTGACCGACGGCATCGGCGCGTCGGGCGTGTTCGCTCAAGCCGCCGTCGACCTCGGCAGCGGCAAGCGGCTGGGTGAGGTCGCGGCCGAGGGCGGCAAGGCGCTGGCCGACGCCGCGATCGGCGCCATGCAAAACGGCGGCGACGTGGGCGCGGCCGTCGGCAACGCGATGGGCCTGCCCAAGGGCGGTGACCTCGGGGCTGCGCTGAAGGGCGCGGTGCCGTCGGCCGACCAGCTGCTGCAGGGCGCCAAGGACAAGGTCATGGACATGATCCTCCGCGGCAACATCACCCGCGACGTCCGCAAGAGGCTCACCAAGACCGTCGGCGGCGCGTGGGTCCAGCTCGCCGGCGGCTCGATCCTCAACAGCACCGGCAAGCTCTTCGTCGAGGGTGTAGGCGGCCTGAAGCTCACCGCGACCAAGGGCAGCATCATGCAGAGCGCCACGAAGTTCCTCGTCGACACCGTGGGCGGCATGGTGCTGCGCAAGTCGAAGGACGACATGAGCGTGTCGGCCAAGAAGACGGTCGTCCGCGTCGGCGCCATGGCCAAGATGCACTCCGACGAGCTCTTGGAGCTGCGCGGCAAAGAGATCGAGATCGAGGGCCAGACCAAGGTCTCGCTCAAGTCGGGCGACATGATCATCGAGCTCTCGCCGACTGGAACGACGATCAAGGGCACCCTGAAGGTGCAGAGCGGCGACGCCATCAAGATCGCCGGTAACCCCGACGAGCTCACCGCGTGACCGGGAGGAGATGACCCATGTCTGACCGAGCCTACGTCGAGCTGAGCATCGAAGGCCTGAGCTGCGAAGAGGTCCTCTCGCTTCGGGGCAAGGAGCGGGTCTCGACCCTCTTCGAGTACGAGATCGAGTGCGAGCTCTTGCCGCCCCTGCCCGACCTAGCGACCCTGATGGGCAAGCGCGCCGAGATCCGGATGCGCAGCATGGAGGGCCAGGAGCGCCTCTTGACCGGCATCGTGGCCGAAGCGCAGGTGCTGACCCGCGACACCGAGGACGTGGTGCGCGGAAAGTTCGTGGTTCGCCCCGCCGTCTACCGGCAAAAGCTCGGCCGCGATTGCTGGTCGTCTCAGGACGTCACCGTGCTCGACGTGGTGAAGAGCGTCCTCGCCGACTACACCGGGCCCATTCGGTACGACGTCGCGGGCAGCTATCCACGCTACCCGTACCGTGTCCAATACCGCGAAGACGACTGGACCTACCTCTCCCGCATCCTCGAAGAAGAGGGCATCTACTACTGGTTCGATCACGGCAATGGCTTCGACATCGGCGAGGGCGAGTCCGAGCTCGTCTTCTCCGACACGTCGCCCGCCTCGCCCATGATCGAGGGCATCCCCCTCATCCCGTTCACGCCCGCCTCGCGGATGCGCCCCGATCAAGAGGCGGTCACCGAGGTGAGCTTCTTTGCCGCCGCCACCACGCACAAGTTCGCGGCCCGCAGCTTCGACATGGCGCGGCCCGGCTTTCAGGTCGCAGCCGAGGTGGGCGGCGGTCGCCACGAGGTCTACGACGCGCCGGGCGCCGGGCCCACCGATCCTGCCGTGCTCAAAGAGCGCGTCCGCGTGGGCCTCGAGGGCTCGCACGCGCATCGCGCCGGCATCCAGGGCCGCGTCGCGAGCGCCCGCGTGTTCCCCGGTCGCTCGTTCAGCATCGCCGGTCACCCCGTCGCGGCCCTCACCGGCACGTTCTTCGTCACCGAGATCGAGATCGAGGGCAACGCCAAGGTCGGCATCTCGAGCCGCTTCAGCGCCATCAAGCGCGACACCCCGTTCCGCGCCCTGCGCACCTCGAAGGAGGCCAAGCAAGCGGGTTTGCAGATGGGCTTCGTCGTCGGGCCCGAAGGCAAAGAGGTGCACCCCGACGTGCACGGGCGCGTGCGCGTCCAAATGCATTGGGACAGGCTGGGCCCGGGCAACGAGACGGGCGGCACCTGGTGCCGCGTCTCGCAGCGCGGCGCGCCCGGCTCGATGCTCCTGCCGCGCATGGGTTGGAACGTCGCCACGTTCAACGAAGAGGGCGGCGTCGACGCGCCCAGCTTGTTCTGCCGTATCCACGACGCGGATCACCCGCCGGAGTACGCGCTGCCCGGCAACATGACCCGCGTCGTCTACAAGACGGCGACGACCCCGGGCGGCGGCCCGTTCAACGAGATCTACTTCGAGGATCGCCGCGGCGCCGAGGAGATGTTCATCCACGCGTCGAAAGACATGAACCAGCGCACGCTCAACCGCAAGACCGAGGTCATCAAGAACGACTCGCTCCGTGTGGTGGGCAA
>CALKVR010000221.1 GCA_938004815.1 uncultured Polyangiaceae bacterium
CGCGCAGGCGGCGTTCTGGCGGCTGCTCGCGGGCGCCACCCCGCCCGAGGGCGCCTACTTGCCGGTCAGGGTCTCCGAGGCTGCCACGTTCGCGCTCGACCGTGCGGGTGGCGTGTGGAGCGTCCGGTTCGGGGACCGCGCCGCGCGGATCAAGGACATGAAGGGTTGCCGTGATCTCGCGCTGCTCTTGTCGTCACCCGGCGAACGCTTGCACGTCATGGAGATCGCGGGGCGCGTTCAAGAGGGCGACGGCGGCTCGGCCATGGATTCCCGCGCCCGAGCTGCGTGCCAGCGGCGCATCCAAGAGCTCGACGACGCGATCGCGGCGGCGGAGGCCGATCACGACCTCGGTCGCGTCGAAAAGGCGCGGGCCGAGCTCGAGCAGCTTACCGACGAGCTCGTGGCCGCCCTCGGGCTCGGGGGCCGCTCGCGCAAAATGGGCGATCCGGTCGAACGAGCGCGGACCGCGGTGACCTGGCGGATCCGAAGCGCGATCAAGAAGATAGGCGAGGCGCACCCCGAGCTGGGGCGACATTTCGAGGTCTCGGTTCGGACGGGGAGCTTCTGCGCCTACACCCCCGACCGTCAGGTCGAGTGGAACCTCACGATGTGAGGCGGCCCCTTACGCCCTCTGGGCATGAGAAGGTTGATCAAGACGGTCTCGCTGAGGAGCGGGATCGACGTTTGCTACGCGGAACGTGGTGATCCGGCGGGGGCACCGCTCGTCCTCTTACCGGGGTACACCGACTCTCTCGCCTCGTTCGGGCCGCTGGTGGACGCCCTCCCGCCGTGGATCCGTACGCTCTCGCTCTCGCTACGGGGCCACGGGCGCTCTTCGAAGCCGGATTCTTCCTACGACACCGCGGAGCTCGCCGGCGACGTGGCCGGGTTCTTCGGCGCCTTGGCCCTCGATCGGGCCGTGGTGCTCGGGCACTCGATGGGGAGCGTCGTCGCGCGCAGGTTCGCGGCGCAGTACCCCGAACGGACGCGCGGGCTCATCCTCATCGGGAGCTTTCTCTCTACGAAGGACCACCCCGGCGTCGAAGAGCTCTGGCGTGACGTCGCGGGTCTCCGCGATCCCATCGACCCCGCCTTCGTTCGTGCGTTCCAGGAGAGCACGCTCGCGGAGCCCGTCGCCCCCTCGTTCCTCGACATGGTCGTGCGCGAGAGCCTCGAGGTGCCGGCCCACGTCTGGCGCTCGGCGCTGGCTGCGATGCGGCGCGAGGACCACGCCGAGGGGCTCGATGCCATCCGCGCTCCCGCGGTCGTCGTGTGGGGCGACCAGGACGCGTTCAGCGACCGCGCCGCCCAGGGCGAGCTGACGAGCCGCATCCGCGGGTCGCGGCTCGACGTCCTCCGCGGATGCGGCCATGCCCCTCACTGGGAGCGCCCGAGAGAGATCGCCAACCTCGTCGCGGCGTTCGAGCCGCTCGTCGAAGCGTCCGCGTCGCGGGCGCGTGAAACCACCCTTTCCAACACGGATCCGTCATGAAGACCCACGTTGCGCTTCCCAATGAGCAGAGCGGCTTGCTTCTCACCGATGGCGGCCTCGAGACCACCCTCGTCTTCCACGACGGGCTCGACCTCCCTTGCTTCGCCGCGTTCGTCCTCTTGAGGACGGCGGAGGGGCGCGCCCGCCTGCGCGCCTACTTCGACCGGTACATCGAGATCGCACGAAGCGCCGGCACGGGGTTTCTCCTCGAGGGCCCGACGTGGCGCGCGAACCCCGATTGGGCCGAGAAGCTCGCGGTCTCGAGGGCGGAGCTGCGCGCCCTCAACGCGGCCAGCGTCACGATGATGCACGCGCTCAAGGCCGCCCACGCCGGCGCCGACCTGCCCATCGTCGTCAGCGGATGCGTCGGCCCCCGCGGCGACGGCTACGTGGCCGGTGAGCTCATGGCGCCCGAGGAGGCCGAGGCCTACCACCGCGAGCAGGTCGCGGTGCTCGCCGACGCCGGCGTGGACGTCGTGTCCGCCTTCACGATGACGAACACGAGCGAGGCGATCGGCTTCGCGCGCGCAGCCGCGACGGTCGGCGTACGCTCGGTGGTGTCGTACACGGTGGAGACGGACGGTCGCCTCCCGACCGGCGAGACGCTCGGCGAGGCCATCGAGGCGGTCGACGAGGCCACCGGCGGGAGCGTCGCGTACTTCATGATCAACTGCGCGCACCCGACGCACTTCGAGCACGTGCTCGACCCCGGCGCCGCGTGGGCCCGTCGCATCCGCGGCGTCCGCGCCAACGCATCGGTGCGCAGCCACGTCGAGCTGAACGAGTCGACGGACCTCGACGCCGGTGATCCGGTCGGGCTCGGTAGCGACTACAAGGCCCTGCTCGCGACGCTGCCACATCTTCGCGTCGTGGGTGGCTGCTGTGGCACCGACGAGCGGCACGTCCGCGAGATCGCCGCCGCCTGCGCGGGGGCCACGACGCCGGCTCACAAGCTGACGGCGTAGTACTCGACGACCTTCTGAATATCGACCTGCACGGGGGTCGCCTCGCGGTCGGGGAGCGAAGCGACCTTGAAGCTCCCCGCCTGCTCGTCGACCTCGAGCCAGGGTGCGGTCTCGACGGAGGTGTCATCGATGGCCGCTTTGACGTGCGCGTTCTCGCGAGCCTGGTGGGTCAGGCCGGGCAGCTCGGCGCCCAATGCGCGCATGACCCTCACACGGGGTCCGGTATAGCGACCCATGTGTTCGTGGCTCTCCAGGAAACGAGGTCAGACGAAGCGAACGTGGGCGCCCGACATCGACGAGCCGCTCAGAAAAAGCTCCAGCGAGCCTGGAAGTTCGCAGAACCGTTGTCCATCGGCACCGACCCCTGGTCCTGGCACTGCGTCTGGGCCGCTTCGTCGTAGTAGTGGGTGATCGTGAGCTTGAGATGCCGCCCGTCGGCGAGCCGGACGACGTAGACGTTGCCCGTCATCTGGACGCAGCCCGGGTAGGTCCAGAAGCTCGAGAGCGCCGTCGCCGGCGAGTCGTCGAGGCCGGTCCCGTCGGGGATGAGGTCGCAGGTCTCGGTGAAGTACTGGTCGGCCCGAAACGTGAGGTCGGCGGGCGGCGTGGTCACCTCGTCGTACGTTGCCGCCCCCGGAACGCGCGCGGCGACGACACACGACGGGCCGGAGTGCCCGCTGTTGATTCGAACGACGTACCGCCGGAACGCGATGTCCCACTCCATCGAGCCGAGCGAGCCCTGGTCCGAAACGTCGACCTTCTCGAGCCCCGCGTCGGTGAACCGAGCGTAGGTGTACGAGTCCGGATCGGCGGCGAAGGCGCCGCCCGCGGTGGCGTCGATCGTCGAGCGAAAACCAGCGCCGTCCGGGGCGTTCGCGACCGCGCCGTCGGTGACGTCATCCTGCAGGTTCATCTGCAGGATGACGTCGTCCTCACACGCGACCGGCGTCGGATCGGTGCACGTGACGGGTGCCTCGCCGCCCGCGCCGCTGGTGCTCGCGCTGCCGCTGGTGCTCGCGCTGCCGCTGGTGCTCGCGCTGCTGCTCGGCGAGCCCGCTCCGTCGCCGCCGGTGCCGGTCGCATCGTCGTCACCGCACGCGATGGCCAGCGAGAGCATCGCGGCCACCGCGGCTGGTCCACACCAGCTCTCGGTTCGGGACTTCGACACGACAACGTCTGCCATCGCGTCACAATAAAGAAAATGAAAGTCATATTCAATAATAATCCGGCTCGGTGACGCCACCCTCGCCCATGTGGTCTTCGCCGCTCGCTTCCTGACCGTCGTGCGCGAGGGGGCGCCGTGCACGTACGCGGAAGCGCGTATTCCTCGGCTCCGCGGCGATTTCGCGTGGAGCAGCCGAGCGCAAGCGGTCAGGCTGCGAGCCCGCTGGCATACCGCCAGCTCTTCCTGCCCGATTCGCGGAGGCCTCTATGAAGATTCGGATCCACTCCCTCGATCGTCTCGAGAAAAACCTGACGCCCGCCCAGAACGCACAGCTCGACGGTGCGCCTTCGGGCGCCGGCTTTGCGGGCGTCTCGGCCAGCGGTTTCGCGGGCGTCTCGGCCAGCGGCTTCGCGGGCGTCTCGGCCAGCGGCTTCGCGAGCGTCTCGGCCAGCGGCTTCGCGAGCGTCTCGGCCAGCGGCTTCGCGGGCGTCTGATTCGACCCGACGATGCTCTCTCTTGCTGCGGAGGGCGTTCGTGCTGAGCGGACTTACCGGCTATCTGACCGCGGTTGCACGCTGTGTCGATGCGGCGTTGGAGCGCGCGCCGCTCGTGCCCGACCAGCGTGCCCTGCTCGCCCAAAGCGTCGCTCGGGCTCGCGCTCGCAGCGAGCGCGAACCCCTCGGCGACCCGCTCGCCGTGACCTACCTCCTCGTCAGGGCCAACGGCCGGACGCTCGAGCGCCAGGCGGAGCACGTCGGCGCCTTCGCGCTGCTCTACATCCTGTCGCTCGATCTCTTCGATGACGTACAAGACGACGACCTCGCCGGCACGCCTTACGAGCAGGTCCCTCCCGCAATCGCGATCAACTGCGCCATCGCGCTCGGGTTTCTGGCGCTCGACGAGCTTCGCCACGCGATCTATCTCGAGCCGGACCGCACCCGCTGCCTCGCGTACCTCGAGCTCTACAACCGCACCAGCCTGCTCGCAGTGAGCGGTCAGCACCGCGACCTGGTGGGATTGCATGGTGACGTGTCGCCAGAGCAGGTGCTCGACAGCCACGCCGCCAAGACCTCGAGCATGGCGATGTTCATCGAGTGCGGCGCGCTGCTGGCCGGCACCGCGGACCAGGCGCTCTACCGCCGGCTCGGTCACCATTTCGCGACGTTCATCCAAGTCTTGGACGACCTGCGCGACATCTTCGGCAAGCCGCAAAGCCCGGATCTCGTCAGCGGCAAGGTGACCTATCCCATCGCCTGCTTCCACCAACTGGCCGACGCACCGTCCGTTGCCGAGCTCTCGCGACTCGTCGGTGAGCTGCCCGCGTCCACCTCGAAGATCCGCGCGCTGCTCTACGAGCGAGGCACGGTGGAGCGCGTCGCCGCCACCCTCGAGGAGCAGCGTCGGGCGATCCACCGCGAGGTGATCTCGATCGGCACGGGCCACCCGGCCTTGCGCACGTTGCTGGACGTCGTGGACGGCTTGGCCGAGCAGGTCTACGAGCCGCCTGCGCTCGCGGAGAGCGCTGCGCTCTGGCGGCCCAGCGGCGGCTACCACGATCGGGTTCGCGAAACCGTCGCGACGGTGGTAGCCCGAGCCGAGAAGCACGGCCTGCCGCCAGCGCCCGAGCTCACGCCCTGGCATCTGCCGCATTGGATGTTCTTTGCCGAGAAGGGGGTCGTTCGTTACCCCGATGTCGAGGGGCTCGCCGAGGACATCCTGCCCTTCCAGGCGATGCTCCTCGGTGAAGACGACCTCGCCGTCGTCGCCCGCACGATGGAGACGCAATTGCCGGCGGTCGTTGCCCACGAGATGTTCCACTTCTGGCGCCACACCAGCGGCCGTCTCACCGAGGACCACTGGCACGAAGAGTGGGTCGCCAATCGCCTTGCGGTTGCCTATCTGCGCGAGCACGATCCGCGCACCCTGGAGGCCACCCTGGAGCTCGCGGGGCGCGTGCTGGCGCGTTTCCCCGACGTGCTCGATGCGCCCGCATTGCGCGTGCTCGCAGAGTGCCACCAGCACCAGCCCGAGCGGACCGGCTACAACATGCCCGTGCTCACCGTCGCCGTCGTGACGTTGGAGATGATCCGCCGGCTCGCGCGCGAGGCGCCCACCTGGCAGGCGGTGATCGACGATACGCTCGGCGAAGCCCCGGCCCGTTCCCTCGCATGAGGGCGCGCGGGGAGGGTACAACTTGAAGTCATGACGAAGGCATCCCTCGTCCTAGTCGTCGCTTGCGTCGTCGGGTGCAGCAAGGAGACCGGGGCGCGCGAGAAGTTCTCGCAAGAGTTCACCTGTCCCGAAGATCGCGTCGAGGTGCGCGAACGCGAGGACCTGAAGCCGTCGATGCTCCGTGTGAAAGTTCCCCCGCCGCCCGAGATCGCGTCCGACCCCGGCCGCCTCGCGGAGTACAACGAGAGAGAGGCGGAGATCGACGAGGGCGCCGATACGTTCGGCGACATCTACGAGGCGCGCGGGTGCGACAAGCAGTCGCTCTACGCGTGTCGCATCCGCTCGAACAAGACGTTCGGCGTATCGTGCACGAACCAGCCCTACCGAGACGGCGTCTCGCGTTGGTGAGGCTGGAGGCTCCTCGCTAGGCCGCCAGCGTGACGTCGGAGGTCATGCGGTGGTTGAGCTCGAACGACAGACGCGCCTCGGCGACGACGCGGTCTTGCTCGTCGAGGGTCAACGGCGCGGCATCGAGCTTGGCGCGGAACGCGTTCTTGAAGCCGTCGACGTCGGCGATCTCGGTAAAGCGGTAGAACGACAGGCCCTCGTCGCTCTCGAGGCCGAGGCTCTTTTGGGCCGTCTTTCCCATGAGCTGGCCGCCCGATAGATCACCCAGATAGCGCGTGTACCCT
>CALKVR010000222.1 GCA_938004815.1 uncultured Polyangiaceae bacterium
GGGTGGTGGCGGCGGGGCGGGCGGCGGCGACGGCTTCGACGACGGCGACGATGACGGCTGCGACTGCAAGGCGAGCCCCGGCTCGTCGGCTGGCGGCGGGGCGTGGCCGCTCGTCGGCCTGTTCTGGATTGCGGTGCGGCGGCGAAGCCCCCGGCGGCGAGCGGTCCCGCCCGGTTGACACGCGCCCCGAAAACCGGGAAAAGGTGCGATAGTCCTTGGTCCGGTGAGGTCGACACGATGATGGCTAACCGTTGGGTGGGTCGCGCGATGATGTGCGCGGCGCTGGCTGCTGCGCTCGCTCGAGCGGGCGAGGCTTCTGCGCAGGTGCAACAGACGCCGCAGGTCGATCTCCCCAAGTTCAACCCCGCGGTCGCGGGTGATCGCTTCTTCGGGGTGCCGTCGCCGTACGCCGCCGGCGAGGTGACGTTCCACGCGCAGGCGTTGCTCGACTACGCGCGCGAGCCGCTCGTCCTCGTCCGCGAGAGCGACGACGAGGATCTCGGCGCGGTCGTCTCGGATCAGATGTTCGTGCACATCGGTCTGAACTTCTCGATCATCGAGCGCTTCGCCATCAACGCGAACATGCCCTTCGCGGTCCTGAGCCAGGGCGACGGCCCCGCCGCCGGTGGCATCGGCTTCAGCGAGCCGTCCGGAGCGGCCATCGGCGATCTGCGCCTCGGCGCGCGCATCCGCCTCATCGGCGACTACCACGAGGCTTTCCAGCTCGGGGTCGGCGGCTACGTCTGGGTGCCGACCGGCGCCGACGACTCCTACGTCAGCGACGGCAGCGTGCGCGGGCAGCCCCAGCTCCTCATGGGCGGCCGTGAAGATCGCTTCGTCTGGAGCATGATGGCCGGCCCGTCGTTCCGAAAGGCGACGAGCCAGGGCGTGATCGAGCTCGGGCACGAGATGAACTGGGGCGCCGGCGTCGGCGTACTCTTGCTCGATGAGCGCTCCCTCCAGCTCGGCGTCGAGAGCTACGGCGGCGTCAACATCGAGTCGCCCGACTCGCGGTCCACCAACGCCGAGGTGCTCGGCGGGGTGAAATGGCGCATGGCGCCCTTCGCCGACATGCTCGAGATGGGCCTCGCCGGCGGTCCCGGCCTCACGACCGGCATCGGCACCCCGGCCGGCCGCGTCGTCTTCAGCTTCGCCTACACGCCGAACATCCCGCCGCCAAAGAAAGACCGCGACGGCGACGGCATCCTCGACGACGAGGACGCCTGCCCCGACGTGAAGGGCGTTCGCACCGACGATCCCAAGACCAACGGCTGCCCGCCGGCCGGCGATCCCGATCGCGACAAGGACGGCATCCTCAACGAAAAGGACGCCTGCCCCGACACGCCGGGCGTGCCCAACGCCGACCCGAAGAAGAACGGCTGCCCGGAAAAGGACGCGGACGGCGACGGCATCCTCGACGACGTCGACGCGTGCCCCACCGAGCCTGGCGTCGCCAGCGAAGACCCGAAGAAGCACGGCTGCCCGATCCGCGACAAGGACGGCGACGGCGTCCCCGACGACGTCGACGCGTGCCCGGACATCGCGGGGGTCAAGACCGACGACCCCAAGACGAACGGCTGCCCGCCCGACACCGACGGTGACGGCTTCCGCGATCACGAGGACGCCTGCCCGAAGGAAAAGGGCGTCGATGATCCAGACCCGTCCAAGCGCGGCTGCCCCAAGCTCGTCCGCGTCACCGACAAGGAGATCGTCATCCTCGAGCAGGTCCAGTTCGACTTCGGTCGAGCCACGATCCGGCGCGAGAGCGATCCGCTGCTCGACTCGGTCGCCCAGGTGCTCAAAGAGCACCCCGAGATCCTCAAGATCGAGGTCCAGGGCCACACCGACAACAAGGGCTCCAAGCAGCTGAACGCCAAGCTCTCCGACGACCGAGCCAAGGCCGTCCGTGAGGCGCTCATCAAGCGCGGCGTCGACGGCGGCCGGCTCGTCTCCAAGGGCTACGGCCCTGACAAGCCGATCGCCGACAACGCGACCGACGCCGGCCGCGCCCAGAACCGGCGCGTTCAGTTCATCGTGACCGAAAAGAAGCCGGCCGAGACCAAGACGCCCTGACCGACCGCTGAAGAACGCTCGGGCGTCCTCGTTCCGAAGCCGATTGGCTGCTATCTCACCCCCCAGCCCCCCTCCCCCCGGGCGCCTCGCCTCGCTCGCGCCGCGGGGTGTGCCGCTCGCGCTCGAGGGCGCGAAGCGCGCGCTCGGGGTGAAGAAGCCGGCCGAGACGACGGCCGACGAGCGAAAGAAGCTCTCCGAAGACGCGCGCAAGGCCGCCGAGGCGCTGCTCAAGACGCTCGGCGAGATGAAGGGCCTGCCGCTCAAGGTCGGCCAGATGGTCAGCTACGTCGACGGCCTGGCCCCGCCCGGCTACGAGGAGCGCTTCAAGGCCGAGCTGAAAAAGCTCCTCGACAAAGCACCGCCCCTCTCCGCCGAGGCCGCGGTCAAGGTGGTGACGGCCGAGCTCGGTGCGCCCCCCGAGCAGATCTTCGCCGAGTGGGAGCGCGAGCCCTTCGCGGCCGCGAGCATCGGGCAAGTCCACCGCGCGACGACCAAGGACGGCGCGCGCGTGGCGGTCAAGGTGCAGTACCCCGGCATCGACAAGGCGATCGAGGCAG
>CALKVR010000223.1 GCA_938004815.1 uncultured Polyangiaceae bacterium
GCGCGTGAGCTCCGAGTCCACCCCCGCGACGGTCTACCCGACGAGCGAGCGTCCGCTCGACTTCGTGTTCCCCTACTCGCCGGGGCAACGCGCCCTCGCCTGCCTACCGTTCACATACGCGGGCGCGCCCGAGCACGCGTACCTGAGCGACGCGCTGTCCGCCGCGCTGATCGACGTCGTCTCGCGCGCCAAGAACCTCCGCGTGCTCTCGAGCGGCGCGGCCCAGCGCGCGCAGAGCCGCGACGCCCGCGCGGTCTGCGCCGAGCTGGGCGTCGACTACGTGGTCGACGGGCGAGTCGAGCTCGCCGACGACGAGCTGCGCATCGCCGTCACGCTCCTCGACGCGTCGGGGTGCGAGCTCTTCGTCGAGCGCTTCGAGCTCGGCTGGGTCGACGTGCTCGAGGTCCAGGAGCGGGCCGGGCACCGCATCGCCGAGGCCCTGCGGGTCGAGCTCGTCACGCGCGAGGCGCGGGCGGGCGTCCCCGAAGAAGCGATTCACCTGTATCTCCAGGCGCGTCGCGCCCAGCAAGCGCTGATGTTCTCCGAGAACGCGCGCGTCACCGAGCAGCTCGAGCGGGTGCTCCTCTTGGCGCCTACGTTCGCGCCCGCGATCGCCGCGTACGCGCACGCCGCGGTGCAGATGTGGTTCCTGCCTCAGGGCGCGACGACGGTGCGCGACTGGCGCTCGATCGCGCAGCAGAGCGTCGCCTACGCGCTGACGCACGCGCCCGACCTGGCCGAGACGCACGTGGCGGCGGCTCGCCTCGCATCTCACAGCGGTGACCTCTTGACCGCGGTCCACGCGCTCCGGCGGGCGCTCGCGATCGCGCCGACGAGCCCCGAGGCGCACACGATCATGGGCCAGCTCGAGTGCGAGACCGGGCGAATCGAAGCGGGCCTCGCGCGGCTGAGGATGGCGCACGAGCTCGAGCCCCAGAACAGCGCCTACTGGTACGAGTCGGGGCGCATCGTCTCGTTCGCCGGCGATCACGCGGGGTTCCGGCGGCGATTCGCCGAGATCCAGCGAATGAACCCCGGCCTCGTAGAGGCCCACATGGCGCTCCGGCACGCGCTCTGGTGGGGCGACGACGCGCTCCTCGAAGAGGCGGTGCGGATCAGCACCGGCTCCAGCGTGTCGGCCCTCTTCAAGGCGGTGGCGCGCACGGTCCGCCGCGAGGCGCCGCCCCAGACCGCGATCGATCTCTTGACGATGGTCATGGGCTACGTGAACCCGCGCTTCGCCGGGCTCCTCCGGCAGGTCGCGGTCGAGGTCTTTCTTCGCGTGGGCGCCCTGCCCGAGGCCGTGTTCGCGCTCCAAGACGCCCACCGCACCGTGCTCTACGACGTCGCCTGGCTCGAGCGCTGCCCCCTCCTCTCGCCCATCCGCGGTACGCGCGAGTTCCAGGGCGTGCTCGCCGAGGTGAAGTTCCGCGCCGACGAGGTCTGGGCGAAATAGCGGTCAGGCGGTCGCCGGCTTGCGCGCAGAGAGGCGGCGGTGGAGCCACACCGCGCCGCCGACGAGGGCGAGCCCGATGAGCTGCGACGTCGAGAGGCCGAGGAGCGCCCCGCGATCGTCGGCGCGTAGGAACTCGAGCAAGAAGCGCCCGATCGCGTAGAGCGCCATGAACGCCACGAACACCTGGCCGTCGTAGCGCTTTCGGCCGTGGACGTAGAAGAGGCAAAACGCGGCGATGCCGATCGAGAGCGCGGCCTCGTAGATCTGGGTCGGGTGCACCGGCAGCGACCACGCGCGCGAGCTCTTCAAGAGGCCCAGCTTGAACTGGGCGTCGGAGGCAGGGCTCCCCGGCGGGAACGACATCCCGATCGACGAGCCGGCCTGGCCGCCGAAGCAGCAGCCTGCGAGCAGACAGCCCATGCGCCCGAACGCGAGGCCGAGCGGGATCGTGAACCCCGCCATGTCGGCTGCCTTCCAGAACGGAAAGCGATCGTAGCGGAGGAGGTAGTAGGCCCCGGCCGACGCGAAGAGAAACCCGCCGTAGTACGCGTACCCAGGGTTCCAGACCTTGATCCAGGCGAGGCAGTCTTTTTCGACGGGGTGACAGACCCCCTCGGCGACGTCCCACACGCCCTTGTATTTCGTCGCGCAGAGCGCGCGCTCGACCTTCCAGTCGACCTGGCTCGGATCGACGCAGAGGTTCACGTAGTCCCAGAAGTAGCCGTCGGCGACGACGTGGAGGAGCTTGCCGCCGATGACGCCGAGGAGCAGCGACGCGAGGCCGAGATCGACGACGACGTCAGGGTCTTGCCCGATGCGCCGCGCCCAAGCCGCGCCCGCCGCCGTCGCGAAGAGAAAGCCGGTCAGGAGAAGGACGGAGTACGAGTACGCGGCGACGTCGAAGATGCGAAAGAGCTCGCCTCGCATCGGGTCGCTCCTCAGCCGCGGACGCGCACGGCTCGGCGCTCGCGGTCCCGCTTCGGCTTTCGGTTGGGGGTAAACCAGTCGATGCCCATCAGAACGACGCCGGCGACGATCCAGATGTCGGCGACGTTGAAGGTGGGCCAGTGGCTCACGTTCTGGACCAACCCACGCACCGGGTCCTCGACCTTCTCGATCATGAACGCGTCGATGAAGTCGATCACGTGCTGGTGCCGGATGCGGTCCACCAGGTTGCCGATCGCGCCGGCGAGGACGAGGGGCAGCGCCCACCGGAGCGCCCATTGGTGGGGCTCGAGCTTGCGGTAGAGCCCGACGATGAACACCACCGCGAGCGCGCTGATGATGAAGAAGAACGGCAGGCGGACGTAGTCGGGCTGCTCGCCGAGCACGCCCCAGGCGCCACCCCGGTTCTTTGCCAGATCGAAGTGGAGCCCGAACGTGTAGCCCGCGAGATCGACGCCCTCGATCACCTTGATCGGGGGTGCCTTCGGGTCCTCGAGGCGCTTCGCGGCCCACTCCTTCGTCCCGAGATCGGCGACGAGCCCGATGGCCGACGCGATCAAGAGGAACGTGTAGTTGGGCTTGGGCTGTGACGCGGGCGCCTTCTCGGAAGGCTTCTCGGGGGCGCTGTCCGAGGCAGCGTCGGATGCCTTGTCCGACGACTTGTCCGACGACTTGTCCGACGACTTGTCCGACGACTCGCCCTCGCCGGCCTTCTCGACCTCGGCGCTGCCGGCACCCGCCTCGTCGGCCTTCTCGCTCTTGTCCTCTTCGGTCACGACCGGAAACGCTTACACCGGACCGGCCGGCCGAGCAAAGCCAGCCTTCTTTCGGACCGAGAACAGGGTCAGGCCCATCAGGATCACGCCGGCCACGATCCAGACGTCGGCGACGTTGAACGTCGGCCAGTGGTAGTCGCGCCCGCCCTCACGCTTGATGAAGACGTGGAGAAAATCGACGACGTACCCGTGGCGGATGCGATCGACGAGGTTCCCGATGGCGCCGCCGAGCGCGAGGGGCAGCCCCCATTTCATGGCCCAGTCGCGGCGATCGATCTTGCCGTAGACGTTCGTGATGAAGACGCTCGCCGCCGTCGAGACGAAGAGAAAGAACGGGCGGCGATAGATCTCGGGCAGGCTCCGCAGCATGCTCCAGGCCCCGCCCGGGTTCTGCGCGTACTGGAAGTCGAAGAGCCCGGGGATGACGTCGATCGTCCGCTGGGCGGATCGGGCGTGGTCGTAGTCGGTGAGGGCCCAGGTCGCCCACTCTTTCGAGGCGAGGTCGAGCGCGGCGCTGACGAACGCGACGACCGCGAAGAACACATACGACGGGGGCTCGACCGGAGGGTCCGACTCCGGCTCCGTCTCCTCGGTCGTGGGCTCGGTGCTTTCGGTCACGAGCCTGGGGCTATAGCACCAGGACGCCGCCGGCCGAGAAAGCTCGCCTTCCGTGGGCTTGGCTCGGGGGTGAATATCCGTTTAGTATGCCCGGGTGCCTGCCCCGCCCTGGAAGCGAGAAATCGGGCTCGAGCCGGTCATCCAGAAGTGGGTGGGCTCGGGCGTCGTCCGCCCGTGTTTGACCGCCGACCGCTCCCTCCCCGCCAAGGCAGGTGCCTTCGCCGGGGTGCCTCCCGACCTCCACCCCGCGATCACGAAGGCGCTCGCGGCGCAGGGGGTCGGCGCGCTCTACGACCACCAGCTGCAGGCCTTCACCTCTGCGCGCGCCGGCCGGCACACCGTGATCGCGACCCCGACCGCGAGCGGCAAGAGCCTGTGCTTTCACCTGCCCGTGCTCGACACGCTCGCCAAGGAGCCCGACGCGTGCGCGATCTACCTCTACCCGACCAAGGCGCTCTCGCGCGACCAAGAGGCGAGCTTGCGCGATCTCGCCGCCGCGTCCGGCCTCTCGATCCCCGCGATCGTTTACGACGGTGACACGCCGGGCGACGCGCGACGCGCCGCCCGCGAGCGCACCAACATCGTGATGACGAACCCCGACATGCTCCACGCGGGCATGCTCCCTCACCACGCCAGCTGGGCGCGCGTGCTCTCCAAGCTCCGCTACGTGGTCGTCGACGAGCTCCACACCTACCGCGGCGTGTTCGGGTCGCACGTGGCGCACGTCCTCGCGCGGCTCAAGCGCGCGGCCGCGTTCCACGGGTCGACGCCGACGATCATCGCCGCCACCGCCACGATCGGAAACCCTCGCGCCCACACCGCGCGCCTCCTCGGCGAGCCCGAGAGCGCCATCGAGCTCGTGGCCGAGTCGGGCGCGCCTCGCGGCGAGCGGCGTGTGTTCGTCTACAACCCTCCCGTCGTGAACGCCGAGCTCGGTGTCCGCGCCAGCTACTTGAAGAGCGCGGTCCGCCTCACCGCCGATCTGTTGCGAAACCGCGTGCCGACCATCGTTTTCGGGCCCTCGCGCAACTCGGTCGAGATCATGCTCAAGTACCTGCGCGACGCGCTCGCCCCCGATCTTCCCGAGGACGCGATCATGGCGTACCGGGGCGGCTACCTCCCCGATACGCGCCGCCGCATCGAGCGCGGCCTGCGCGACGGCGACATCCTCGGCGTGGTCGCGACGAACGCCCTCGAGCTCGGCATCGACATCGGTGACCTCGACGCGGTCGTTTGCGCCAGCTACCCCGGGTCGGTCGCGGGCACGTGGCAACGCTTCGGTCGCGCCGGGCGGCGCGGCAAGCTCTCGGCGGCCATCCTCGTGGCCGCCAGCCACCCCCTCGATCAGTTCCTCGCCACGTCGCCCGAGCTGCTCCTCGACGGCGCGATCGAAGAAGCGCGCATCGACCCCGCCAACACCGAGATCCTCATCCAGCACCTCAAGTGCGCGGCGTTCGAGCTGCCGTTCGTGGCCGGTGAGACGTACGGCGGCCTCGGCGCCGACGAGACGAAAGAGGCGCTCGATTTTCTGGCCGGGCACGGCGTCGTGCACGAGCGCGGCGGGCGCTACCACTGGGCCACCGACAAGTACCCGGCCAACCACGTCAGCCTCCGCAGCGTCGGGTGGGACAACACCGTCATCATCGACAAATCCGATGGCAAGACGCTGGCCGAGCTCGACTGGCGCGCTACCCCCACCATGCTGCACGAGCAGGCCATCTACCAGCACGACGGCGAGCAGTACCAGGTCGAGCGGCTCGATCACGAGAACCACAAGGCCTTCGTGACCAAGGTCACGCCCGACTATTTCACGACCGCGATGACCAACCGCAAGGTCACACCCCTCGACACCGCGAACGAGTCGACCTTGTTTCGCGGCACGGGCGTCCTGGGCGAGGTCAGCGTCGTGGAGAAGGTCGTCGGCTTCAAGAAGATCAAGTTCTTCACCCACGAGAACGCCGGCTACGGCGAGGTTCGCCTGCCCGACATCCAGATGCACACCACCAGCTTCTGGTGGATCGTCCCCGCCGCGCTCTGCCTCGACGTCGGCCTCTCGCGCGGCGCCGCCATCGACGGCCTGCGCGGCATCCTCCGCGCGCTCGAGACGGTCGCGACCGTCGCGCTCATGTGTGATCCGCGCGACATCGGCCAGTCGCTCGAAGACGGCTGCCTCGGCGTCTCCGACGTGGCGGGCGAAGCGGCGGTCGCCTCCCCCAGCCCGAGCGGGCCCACGTACGGGTTCGATCCCACCCTGTTTCTCTTCGACAACGTCCCCGGTGGCATCGGCCTCGCCCCACGCATCCACGAAGAGGCGCCCGAGCTCCTCACCCGCGTCCGCGGCCTCCTCGCGCGCTGCAGCTGCGCGGTCGGCTGTCCCCTCTGCGTCGGCGCCGTCGAACCGTCGATGCCGGCAGCGGTCGGCAAGCCCCCGCCGACCGATCGCAAGCGATCGAGCCTCATCCTCTTGGAGCGCCTCCTCCTCGACGCGTGAGCAAGCGCCGCAGGCTCAGGCGCGCGCCCACGCAAAGACGGCGAGACCGACCGCGACCGTCACCGCGACCCACGCCACGCGGCGGTCCTTTGGCGCGACCTCTCGAAACGCCGGGACGCCGGCCGCGAGCACGAGCGCCAGAGGAACGAGCGCGGGGATCGGGCGCGCGAGCGCGGCGCTGAGCCCGACGGCGGCGCCGAACGCGACGAGCGCGAGACCGGCTACCCGTCGCAAAGAGACCGAGAACTTCACCGCGACCGCGGCCGCGAGCGCGAACATCACGAGGTCGCCGACGCCGAGCACGAACGTGATCGCGACCGTCCCGGGCACCCCGCCCGCGAGAGCGAACAGCGGAAGCGCCGCTTCGCTCTCGGCGATCTGCTTCGTCGGGCCGTGCTCCGACGTGACCGAGAGCACGTCGGCCGCCGCCGCCACGAACGTGGCGGGCAGCACGTGGCCCGGGTGCACGATTCGGCGCCCGACGAAGTCGCCGACGACGTGGGCCAGGCCGACGAGCCCGAGGACCTGCACGGGCACCAGCGACGGCGGGAGCTTGGTGACGTGGACAATCACGAGCG
>CALKVR010000224.1 GCA_938004815.1 uncultured Polyangiaceae bacterium
CGCGCTCGGCGGCGGCGGCATGGGTGGTGCCGGTGGCGCGGGTGGTGCCGGCGGCGCGGGCGGGGCCGGCGGCGCAGGTGGTGCCGGCGGCGCGGGCGGTGCTGGCGGCGGGCCCTGACGTCGTCCCCTGACGTCGTCCGAGGTGAGCCCGTCCTTCGCCCCTCGCCCTCAGGCGTGGGGCCAGAGCGTGACCCAGACCCTGAGGCGGGCGCGCGTGTCGACGCCCTGCGGAGCGATCGACAGGCGCGCGCTCTTGGGCTGGGACTGAGAACGAGCGCCGACAGCGCGCATGACGGTCGTGCCGCCGACGGAGAGGCTGTTCGAGCTCGCACGCGCGTCGCCGCACCGCGAGACCCAGGCGGCATCGTCGAGGGCCCATTGGTACTCGACGGTCACGCAGGGCGCGGGCCCCCGCGCATCGGAGACGACGACGTGAATCTCGTAGCGCGCGGCGCGCCCGAGCACGCCGTGAAGGGCCGGCGAAGTGACGTACGTCTCGGGCGTGGCCACGTCGTGGTCGAAGACGAGAAGCGTATGCGGCGGAGACCCGGTCGCCCCGCAGCCATCATGGGGCGTGTCTCCGTGCGCCATGCGAGCAAGAACACCACGCTCCTCTTTTCGGTTCCTCACACGGTGTGAGGATTCTCTCCTCGGCACCACCTACCCTTCGGAGACGCTGCGAAGGCAGCGCAATCGGAGGGGGCACATGCACACGCGGAGGACGACATGATCACGCGAATGAACGTGTGGGAGCAGCAGGTGGGGCGTGCAGCGGCGACGTTCCCTGGGATCGGGCGGTCGAACGGGTACCTGCACTCGATCCTCTCGAAGACGAACGTGAGCTTCGACGGACGCAACCCCGGCGTCGGCATCACCACGCAAGACATCCCCGTCGCGCAAGGGATCGACTCGTCGAGCTGGGTCTCTGGCCTCGTGGCCGTCCGGCTCCACGAGCGCAACACGTGGGCGAACGGCGCATCGCTCAAGATCGTGGTGCAGAACATCATGCTCGTGCCCGAAGAGCCCGACGTCGTCTACGTCGCCACTGCCGCCGACGTCGCGACCGTGTCCTTCACGAACGTCGGAACCGACAACCCGCCTATCCTCAGACTGACCCAGTTCGCCGCGCCCATCGGTCCGATGCTGCGCGTCCTCATCCGTTGGGAGCAGGGGACGACGGTGCAAGCGGGGGCGCAGACGGCCGCGATCTCGGTCGACCTCGTGGGTCGGCCGGCTTGATCAGGGGCGGGCCACCACGCGATGGCACAGTATTCGTACGCGCTTGCCGTCCCGCAGGATCAACTGCCCCAGCTTCAGGCGAGCCTCCAGTACAGCCCACCCACTATGCAGCTCGTGTCGCTCGCGATGTACGGCGAGCCCGGCGCGCCGATGTACGCCTACATCGCGCAGGAGCCGCTCGTCCGGCCCTGGCACATCGAGACGGGCATCACGAGCACCCTCGACTTCGTCACGCGGTCCACGTACTGGGCGGCGCAGGGGTACTACCCGACCATGGTGACGGGGACCGGCTCCAACAGCACGGCCTCGCTCGAGACGTTCAGCTTGGCCGTGGTCTACGAGCATGGCGCACCCAAAGGCGCCTACCTCGGGGGGCCCGTGCGGTGGAATGACTTCGCTCCGCCCGGGGACGAGATCACCAGCAAGATCCTGGTGAGCTTCGACGGTTTCGGCGTCAGGAGCCACGGGGACGCCGACCCGAGCGCGATCGTACGTCGGATGTGGTTCGTGGGCCTCTATCGACCCCAGCCACAGTCGTTCATCGCCTGGAACTTGCTCCGCTCAACCGATGTGCACGTCTCGAGTGGGCTCGGAGGGCTCCTCGAAAGCGAGCACCACCAAGCCGTTCTGAAAGGCTGGGCACGGGGCGAGCACAGCGTGCCGGACCGCTGGAACACCGACGACGAGATCCGGCGGCCGGTAACCACAATCTATCGGACCGACGTGTACGAACCCTGGCCCGACGACCTGCGGAACTACTCCCAGGGTGGCTCTCCGATCTACGGTCCGACTGGCTCCGCCGGCGTGGACGAAATGGTGAGGTTTGCGGACAACGAGCTCGGCTGGTGGCCGCACCGGATCGGCGCCAACGGGCCCGCGGATGATCCGCGATTCTGCATCACCCTCGTGAAGAAGTGGATGAAGGCGCCGAAGGTGCGATACTTCCACGTGGTCGACGCAGCGGATCAGAACCCGCCCACGCACGTCACGGTCCCCACACCGAACCCTCCCGTCCCGAGCCAGGTCGGCGGCGCGGGAAACTCTGGCATCGGTGTGTTCACAGAGCCCAAGCCCAACCCCGGATCGAGCGGCGGCGGCACGTCCGCCATGCCGCGCCCGCCTCGCTGGGAGCCGAGCCCGTTCCCCGGGGCGCCTCGAGTTCGGAGCGATCTGATGGTCGTCGATGCGGCTTCCGTCACGGCACAGTTCGTTCCGGTACCCCATAACCCTTTCCCTCACGGCGACGACATCGACCCGAGCAACCAGGAGGGGCTGGGCCCGGCGCCGGAGGACAGTCCACCCACGCTGGCGTTCCTGATCGGCCAGATCGACCAGATCCTTCGCAACGTCTCGGACCGTAGCGGGGCGCGCTCCCTGCAGCTCTTCATTGCTCAGGATGGTAGGGGTGTCCTGAGCCGAGCCTACACGAACGCCGAGTACAACTTCATGATGACCCAGGTGCATCACAAATTCCGATCGGCAGCATCACCAAGGGCCTGAATGGGATGCGTTTCGTGGCCATGCGGGTGCAGAATGACGGCTCTTTCGCTGATCGCATCGCGGGTCTACGTCAATGGAAGTTGCGCGACGCGATCGGGCTGTCCGAGGTGGAGATGGCCGCCAAGTTCTTCGGCAGCGAAGCGAGCGCCATTCGCTTCGACGCCACCACCGTCGAACATCTGCTTCGCCACCGCTCAGGCTGGGACCCGTATTTTGACTGGGGCGGCAAGGCGAATGCGCTCGCCGACCACGTCCCCCTCGACGCCGGCGACGCGACGCCGGTGCTGCGGCTTCAAACGGACAACCTCTATGTGGCCGATCCGGGCGCGGTCTACGAATACGATAACCCCGCCTTTTGGGTGCTTTCAGAGATTATCAGCCTGGCCGAGACGAACGGCGCTGACGCCTCTCTGTACCGACCGTTGATGCGGCAGTTCTGGCAGCACGCGGCTGACGAGAACCTAAGCGCATCGGTCGTCATCCCGTTCGAACGAGACACGGGGTTCGTGCGTGGCCTCATTCCGATGATCACTTCGTTTCCGGGAGCGAGCGCGCTGCCGGTGCCCGGCGACAGCGAGAATGCTGCCTCGTATCCCTGGCGGCCCCGGACATGGGCCGAGGCCCATGGCTTCCATCTCGGCGGCGGCCACTGGGCGATGAGCATGCAGAACCTCGCTCGGATCTACGAGGGGATGGCGCCCAACCCAGGACCGCTCGTCCCCAAGCTTCTCGAAACCTGGCAGGCCGAAGTGCTGGTGGGGAGGCCCTTCGCCAGCATGAGCTCCGTCAGCCAGTTCGGTATGGGCATGACGGCTGCGCGGTATACCGCGCCGTACCTCGACGGGGGCGTCGGCTCCGCCATCTACCACCTGATCGCGCTCGGCGGCGGCGTCTGGGCGGGCAGCAGCGTCGCGGGACAATACCGGCTCCATTCGGGCGCAGGCCCGGCAACGATCACCATCGCGATCTCCGCTTCGACTGACGTTCGGGGGCCAGATCGCCCTGAGCTGGACGCCATCCTCAACATCGTACGAACGATCAATCACTACGGATATTGGGACAACGCGCCGGATCTGTTCGCATGAGCGCGTCGCCGGCTCGCAGTCGGGCGCCCGAGCACAATCCTCGGCGGAGCGCTCTCGCTTGCCTCTTCAGTCTCGTCGGCGGTTGCGGAGAGGAATCGCCGCCGGAGGACGTTTCGTGCCCGCTCTCGAGTCAGCCCCCCGTCGCCGTGAACATCGAGTCGCATGAAGGGTTTACGATGGCCCTCCTCGCGGACGGAAGCATCTACTGCTGGGGAGAGGAGCGCTTTGGCTCGTGTGCCTACCGCGATGGCATCGCCGGCCTGATCCCACGGCCGACGAAGTCGGAGAATGTCGGCTGTCTGACCGACATCTTCGTTCGCGAAGGGGCCGTCGTTGGCCGCGGGTACGATGGCGAGCTCAAGCTTTGGGGAAACCAGTTGCGTTACGTCTATCCGTGGTTCCGAGAGGCGACGCAGCCGGTCTCGCTAGCGTTCTTGCAGCCGAGGAAGATCGCTGCGAACGGGTCTTTCGTCGTCGTGGAGACCGAGCAGGCCGAGTACTATTGGTTCGGGGTGCTCCTCGTGCAGTCGCAGGTCGATGACCCTGCCTTCGAGGGGATAACTGCCCGCGAGACGCCATATGCGCGGTTGAAGCTGACGGGCCCATCGATCGACATGTCGGCGCGAGGCGGCCATGGCTGCGTCCTCCTCGAGACCGCCGAGCTCTGGTGCTGGGGCGCCAATGACGAAGGCCAGCTCAGCCGCCCTGACTTACCTTATGCGGAGGACCCGGTTCTGATCTCGACACCCGAACCCATTGTGGCGGTCGAGACCGACGACAAGATCACCTGCGTCTTGGGCGAGTCCGGAACGGTCTACTGCTCGGGCCTGAACTACGGGCAGCAACTCGGTGTCCCTTTCATGGAAGTCTACTCCGCTCCTGAATTCCAAGCGGTTCCAGGTGTTCCGCAAGCGTCTGCACTTTGGCTGGGTAGCAATGGCGCCTGTGTGATGGCGGTCGACGGGCTCTGGTGCTGGGGCTCAACCGGATCGATACCACCACTCAAAGTGAACGAGCCGGCGGCTCCCAGGGATCTCGCGCTCGGCAGCGGAACGCTCTGCCTGCTCGATACCGCCGGTACCGTGTATTGCCGCGGCTTCGGAGGCTCCGAGTTCCTGGGGCGCTGCGTGAACGGCGAGACCGATTGGGCGGCTGTCGACTTCAACCTCATCTGCCCCAATTTTTGATGGAGAGGCGAAATGCCCACCAACCCAAGTTTCCAACGTGGCGACATCAGGCAGCTCCTCCCCGAGGAAGAGTACGCGCCGGACGCCTGGGTCATCCCCGTCGCCCGGCGTCTGCCTCTCTCCTTCGATGGCCGCGCCTCGGGCACACAGCAGCGGGTGCCCCTCGCCGTGGGGATCGACGTCTCATCCTGGGTGAGCGGCTCGATGCTCTTCATCCTGCACGCGCGCAACGCGTGGCTGACGTCGGGCGGGGGAAACACCACCGCGCAGGTGCGCTTCGAGGCCGACTCGATCTCTCTCGATCCGGACGATCCGAGCGCGGTGTACTACCGGCGCACGGTCTCGCGCCGCACACGGAGGCGGAAGCGATCGGCCGGGCCGTTCGGCATGGCGCGGGAGAGCTCGAGGATCACGTCCTCACCCATGGGGCCACTGAGCAGATCGCGGGCTTGTTCGAGCGACGTGACGGTGCGGCCGGCAGCCGAAAGGATGACGTCTTCGGGCTCGATGCCGGCGTGCTCGGCCTCACCGCCCTCGGGGACGTCGAGGACGACGACGGTGGAGCCGCGCTCGGCGAGGGTGAGGGCGATCGAGCCGGCGCCGCGGAGGCCCTTGGGGGCGTAACCCTGGTCGGGGATCTGGATGACGACGCGGTCGGTCACGCGATCCGCGCGGATGGCGATGCCGGTGGTGCGGCCGCGGCCGAGCTCGGCGCTGTAGGCCTCGAGCGTGACCTCGCCCTCGGGCAGGCCCTCGAGGACGAAGCGGCCGTCGGCGTCGGTTCGCGCGAGGCGCGACGGCAACCGCCCGACGGGGAGGAACGTCGGAACCGAGTCGAGCCCGACGCGCGCCCCGACGACGGGCTCGTCGAACGCGTCGACGACGGTGCCGGTCGCGGAGCCGGCGGGGTCGAGATCGATCGCTTCGATCTCGGTCGGGCGGCGGGGATCGCCGGTGAACGCGATCACCCGCTCGGCGCGCGCGTAACCGGGGTGGCGCGCGACGAGGCGGATGCGACCGTCGGCGAGATCGGGCACCTCGAAGTCGCCTGCCTCGTCGGTGCGGGCGTGGAGCGCGCCCGCGATCGTGTAGAGCGTCACGTCGGCGCCCTCGAGCCGCTCGCGCCCGCCGCGACCGGTTACGGTGCCCTTGAGCGAACGCGCGTCGGGCATCATGATCGCGTGCTCGCGATCGGCGAGCTCGATCGTCGTCGCGACCGACGCCTTGCCTGGCTTCTCGAGGACGACGCGCAGAGGGAGACCGCGCGCCCCCGGCACCTCGACCTCGCCGTCGTCGTTGGAGAAGAACGTGCGGGCGAGCGCGGCTTGCGTGTCGAGCGACTGCACCCGTACCTCGGCGCCCGAGACGGGAAAGTCGCTGCGGTCGACGACGCGCAGCACGGTGGCTTCGCGCGCCTTGGGCAGGACGATCTCGATGCGGGTGGTGCGGCCGGGCTCGACCTCGATCACGAGCCGCGTCGCGACCTCGCCGAGCGCCTCGGGCCGCGCGACGGTGACGAGCACCTCTTTCGGGACGCTCGCGATGGCGAACGTGCCCTCGTCGTCGGCGTACGTCAGGGACTCGAAGGTGCCCTCGAGCGCGGCGACCTCGAGCCGCGCACCGATGACGGGCGAGCGATCCTCCTCGATGACGCGACCCTCGAGGCGGCCGCCGCGGGTAAGCACGACGTGGACCTCGCGCTCCTCACCGGGGGCGAGAGGAAACACGTCGGTCAGGTTTTCGATGTAC
The DNA here is from genome assembly GCA_938004815.1 of uncultured Polyangiaceae bacterium. GTDB lineage: Bacteria > Myxococcota_A > Polyangia > Polyangiales > Polyangiaceae > Xiheicaenibacterium. The sequence goes on from CALKVR010000224.1 coordinate 6,761, forward strand.
TCGGGGTGCTTGACGAGGACCTGCACGCGGCCCGGCGTCACCGGCGCCGCGCGGAACGTGCCGTCGGCCCGGCTGACCCACGGCTCGCCGCCGGCCTCGGGGG
>CALKVR010000225.1 GCA_938004815.1 uncultured Polyangiaceae bacterium
GACCACGCCCCGCGCGATGGCGGGGGCGCTGTCGGCGGTCCTGCTCGGCACCGCGCTCTCGCCGCCGAGCCGAGAGAAGCTCACCGGTTGGCTCCTCGGTTGCCGCACCGGCGCCGATCGCTTGCCGGCCGGCGTGCCCGAGAGCTGGAAGATCGGCCACAAGACGGGCAGCGGCGAGAACGGTGCGAACAACGACGTCGGCGTGCTCTGGCCTCCGGGTCGGGGGCCTATCTTCGTCGCGTCGTACCTCAGCGAGTCGACGGCATCGTCGAAGGCGCTGGCGGCCGCACACGCCGAGGTCGCGCGGATCGTCGTCGCGAGCTTCTGAGGGCTCCGCTCGCGTCTCCGCGAGCGGAGACGGCCAACCCGCGAATGCGAAATGCCGATGGGGCCACGCCGCCACTTACGCGGGAGATGAAGATTCGCAGGGGGCGAGGTGCCGGGCTGCGCGCGTGGCGGGCGCTGTGCTTGGTGGGCGTCGGTGCGGCCTGCGGTGGCGGCGGATCGGTAGACGTCACGGCATCGGCTCCGGTGCGAGAGCCGTCCGTAGGGCGGCCGGACGACCTCGTCCGTGCGTCCTGTCGCCCGACGCGCGCGGCCGCGGCGATCACGCCCGAAGGCAGCGCAGGCTCCCGGGTCGGGCTCGCGCGCGCGTCTTGGGGGCTGCTCGCGCTCGTGGCCGATCAGGACGCGCGCGCCATCCAGATCATCGACGTCACGCGGAGAGAGCTGGTGCGAGCGGTTCCCGTCGGCGGTGTCCCCGAGCAGCTCGTCGTCCTCGATGACGGTCGGGTGGTCGTTGCGCTCGTGGATCGCGATCGGGTGCTCGTCCTCGAAGCGAGCTCCGAGCCCGTCCCGGACCTCGTCGCTCGTTGTGAGCGCGTGATCGCCGGCGGCCCCTACGGGCTCGCGGTCGACCCAGCCGGGAGTACGATCGCCGTCACGAGCACCTGGGCGGGGGCGCTCTCGCTTCTCGACACCCAAGAGCTCTCGGTGCTGCGCGTGGCGGCGACGCCGCGGGCCCCCGCGAGCGTCGCGATCCCCGGAGGCGATCGGGCCTTCGTCTCGCACGCCGTCGGCGCGCAGCTCTCGGTCGCGGACCTCGAGGGTCCGGTGGGCGCTCCCGTCCGCGTGATCGATCTCGCCCTGCGCGCAGCCACCCCCGTCGGCCCGCCGGGGACGAGCAGCTATCGACGAGGCGGCGCGCAAGGCTTCGCGCTCGCGAGCGTGGCCCCCCCCACACCCACCGACGGTCGCGAGCGGGGCCGGGCGACCGGGGGCCCGGCGCCGGCAACGGCGCCGGCGACGGTCGCCCCGCTTCGCATCGTCGTCCCGATGGTGTCGGTGGACCCGGGCGAGCCCGAGCGCGTCGGCGATGTCTACTACGGGCCTCCCCCGACGCTCGGGGTCGGCAAGCACGCACCTGTCGGCGTCGTGGTCGACGCGAACAGCGAGAAGGCACTCACCACCCACGTGCTTGCCAGCGCCACTACCGCACAGAAGTCGCAGTGCTACTTGCCCAGAGGCGCGGTGGCTCGAGCCAAGACGCAGCGGGTCTACGTCGCCTGCATGGGCAGCGATCAGCTGCTCGAGCTCGACGCACGCGTCGCAGACCCGATGCGCGCCGTGCTCGCGCGGTACGAGCTCCCACGGGGCGCTGCGGGCCTCGCGATCTCCGAGGGTGACGGCACACTCGTCGCGTTCGGTCAGTTCGGAAGGACGGTTCGGATCTACGAGCTGGACCGGGGCGGCGGCGCCGACGTCGAGCTCGCCCCCAGCGGAGACCCCTTCGCTCCCGAACGCGTGGGCCGAGACATCTTCCATCGCACCGACGACGACGCCATCGCAACCGATGGGCTCGCCTGCGCGAGCTGTCACCCGGAGGGTCGCGACGACGGCCTCACTTGGATCACGCGCGAGGGTCCGCGGCAGACGGTCATGCTCGCCGGGCGGGTCCGGGGGACGGCCCCCTACGGTTGGAAGCGTGACGAGCCCACGCTCGAGGCCTACATCGAGGGGACCACGAAGCGCCTCGGCCGCGGCCTCGATCGTTCGGCCGCGACCGCGGTGAGCCGATACCTGCTCTCGCTCGACGGCCCGCGACCGACGCTCGCAGAGGGCGACCACGCCGAGGCGGGCGCACGCGTGTTCGCTCGCGAAGGTTGCGCGACCTGCCACGCGGGGTCGCTCACGACGGACAACGAGGTGCACGACGTGGGAGAGGGGGAGCTCGACACGCCCTCTTTGCGCTACGTGGGGTCGACTGCTCCGTACTTCCACGACGGCCGCTACCCCACGATCGAAGCGGTGCTGCTGGCCACCGATCACGCGATGGGCCCCTCCGGGGATCTGTCCGAGAGCGCCCGGCGCGACCTGGTCGCGTTCTTGAGGTCGCTGTGACGCGGGCGCTCGCGATCCTGTCGCTCGCTGTCGTCGCAGGTTGCGGTCGCCCCGCGGCGGCGCAGACGCGTGCGCAGGACGATGCCGACGTCGCCCTCCTCTGGTCGGCGCGACCACCCAGCGACAGCGGCGGCTTGACCGTGGTCGCCATCGAAGTCATCCCATGGAGCAGGGTCCCGCGACGCGGGCTCGACGAAGCGGACCAAGCCGCACCGGTGCTGCCGGTGCTGGACGGCGCTGCGCAGCTCCAGGTGCAAGAGGGCCTCGCGGGCGATGACCTCGTGATCGTCGGCCCCCCCTCCTCCTTTGTCGCCGCTACCGCCGGGGCGAACGATCTGCGCGATCTCGGCGCCGGCGAGCGTGACGTCGCAATCCGATTGCCGGTGGAGCGCGGCAGCTCGGCGGCGGCGGTGCTCGAGGTGGCGAACGCCGCCCTCGCCGGCCGCATGCGCAGCCCGCGCGCGCGCGGCGGCGCATTCTTGGGCCCGGGCGCGTCGTCGGTGATCTCGATCGACGTGCTCTGGCCGACCGGCGCCGACGAGCCGACGCTGACCGTCGCGCTGTCTCGGAGCGGCGTGGCCGAGCGCACCACGGGAAGCAGCGCTCGATTCGACCGTTCAATCGATTGAGCGCGCTGCCCCGAAGGCGCCCGGCGCTGCTCGTCGCATCAGGGTCTCGATGGCGTGATGGTGGGCCCCTGCGTCGCGAGATTGGTCAGCGCATCGCCAAAGGACCGCTTCGGGATGGAACCCGTGGACTCGATCAGCGAGAGGAAATCCCACTGGTTCCAGGCGTCGATCATCTTTCCGTCGCGGATCCGCACGAAGCCACCGCCCGCGAACGGATGCACCTGACCCGCGTGGTCCGTCGCAGCGGCGCTACAACGGAAAGCGATCGTCTCTCCATTCTCGACGCTCTCCTCTACCTTGATCTCAATCTTCGGAAACGCGCGGCCGAGGAGATCGAAGAACGTGTGGAACGACGCGCGTCCGCTGGTGTTGGGCAGGCCGACGATCACACACGCCTCATCCACCTTTTCGTCGATCACCGACCGATCGCGTAGACCCCAGAGGCGGTGAAACCACTCGTCGAGGAACCGACGGTTCGACGTCGGTGGCGCCGCGGTCTTCGAGGCTCGCGCCGCCATCATTTGCGCCATGCTCCCAGCGGGTACCGTCTTGGTGGACTCGAGTATCGTCGCGAAGTCCCACTGATCTTGCGTCCGCGTGAACCTGCCTTCGCTCACCGTCCCGAACACCGCGCCCGCGCAGGCGTGTTTCGAACCGTCACGCTCGGTCAGCGTGAGGGTGGCTTGAACCGCGAAGTCAGCCCCCGCCTCGTGCGCTTCGTTGACCACGATGTCGACGTGCTCGAATGCGGCGCACATCGCCCGGAAGAACTGACGAAAGTCGTCGCGCGTGAGGTCGCCGGTGAGGCCCTTGACCACGAAGCTCGGCGCGAAAAGCTCGTCGATCACCGCCTCGTTCTTCTTGCCCCAGCCCTCATTGAACCACCGCTCCACCAATTCCCGATGCCCCATGTCGGTGCCCTCCTCGGTCCTTGCTTGCCACCCCCCCGCATCTTGCCACCCCAGGGGCGGCGGTGTGACCGTTTTCTTCAGGGCCCGCCCGACACCGACGGCGCCGCCGGTGCGTCGGCCGGCGGCGGCCGCACCGAGCGCTCCTCGGCCTCTTTGGCGAACTGGAGCGCGTGCAGACGCGCGTACACACCGTCCCGCAAGAGGAGCTCTTCGTGGCGCCCCTCTTCTACCACCTGACCGCGGTGGAACACGACGATGCGGTCGGCGGCGCGGATGGTCGAGAGGCGGTGCGCGATCACCAGCGACGTGCGCCCCTCGAGGATCTTCTCTACCGCTCGCTGGAGACGAGCCTCGGTGTTGCTGTCGATGTTGGCGGTCGCCTCGTCGAGGACGAGGACGTCGGGGTCCTTGTAGAGAGCGCGTGCGAACGCGAGGAGCTGCCGTTCGCCAGCCGAGAAATTCGACCCGCGCTCGTTGACCTTGGCGTCGAGGCCGCCTTCGCGCTCTTCGAAGAGGTCGAGCGCGCCCACACGCTCGAGCGCGCGCCGCACGCGGGGCATGTCGGGCTCGGCATCGCCGGCAGCCACGTTGCCCGCCACCGAGCCCGGAAACAAGAACACGTCTTGCGGTACGACCGCGAAGCGCGCCCGCAGCTCGTCGCGCGGATAGTCCCGAACGTCTCGGCCGAACGCGCGGACGGAGCCGTCCTCGACCTCGTAGAGGCGCAAGAACAGCGACGCCACCGTGCTCTTGCCGGCCCCGGTCGCGCCGACGAGCGCCACCTTTTCTCCACGGGCGACCCGCATCGACACGTTCTTCAGCGCCAAGACGCCCGGCTTGTAGCCGAACGAGACGTCGTCGAGCTCGAGGGCCGGGGTATCGTCGTCGGGCGTGCTCGCCGGCGAGGCGCGGCCAGCGCGCGCGGGAGCGTCCTCGTCCTGGTTGTCGAAGAGCTCGAAGACCCGCTCGGCGCCGGTCATCGCCGACTGGAGGAGCGTGTAGCGCGTCGACAGGTCCCGGATCGGCAGGAAGAACATCTCGATGTAGGCGACGAACGCGAACAGGGTGCCGAAGCTGACGTGCTCGCTCGCGCTCTGGACGCCGGCCGCCCACAGGACGGACGCGATGCAGAGGCTGGAGATCATCTCGATCGACGCGTCCATCGTCGCGTCGAGCACGATCGAGCGATTGTTGGCGTCGCGGTACGCGCGGTTGATCGAATCGAACTCTCGCGCACCGGCGTCCTCACGCGCGTACGCCTGGACGAGAGCCATGCCGTTGACCTGCTCGTTCACGTACGTGTTCATCCGCGCGGTCTTGGTGCGGATCTCTCGAAACGCCTCGCGGATGCGGCGGCGCGTCCAGTTCACGACCAAGAGGATGGGCGGCACGAGCACGAAGGCGATGAGCGACATCTTCCAGTCGAGCGACAGGAGGACGAAAACGATCACGACGAGTCGAATCAGATCGCCCACCGCGTTGAGCGCGCCGGAGGCGAACATCTCGTTGATGGCGTCGACGTCGTTGGTGACGCGCGTCACCAGGCGCCCCACCGGCGTCCGGTCGAAGAACGCGAGCGACCGAGTATGCAGGAAGCGAAACACCGCCATCCTGAGATCGTTCATCGCCTTGGCGCCGCCCGCCTGCACCAGGTAGAGCTGCGGGAACGCGATCGCCTGCTCGAGCAGGATGATGATGGTGAGCGCGATCCCGGCGCGCACGATGCCACCGGGCTCGGTGCCGATCGCGTCGAGCCCCGACCGCATGACCAGCGGCCGGACGAGCGCCAGCGCCGATACGACGAGCAAGAGGGCGATCGAACCGAGGAAGTACGCGCGGTGCGGGCGGATGTAGGGCCAGAGCCGCGCGAGGTGCTTCGCGTCGTAAGCGGCGAGGCGCCCCTCTTCGTGGAAGCGAGCGAGCGCCTCTTCGCCGCGCGACTTCTTGGGCGCCGCGTCGCTCACGTCGGTGGCCCCCGTCGCGCGTCCGCGACGTCGAGCGTCGCGAGGTCTGCCTCGAGCGCCTGCTCCTGCGCAAAGGCGGCGTAGAGGCCCCCTTGCGCGACGAGCTCGTCGTGCGTGCCGCGCTCGGTCACCTCGCCGCGGTCGAGGACGACGATCCGGTCGCAACGCTTGGCCGCCGCCACCCGGTGCGTGATGAGGATGACGGTGCGCCGCTTCTTCTGCTGCTCGATCGCCTCGAGGATCGCGGCCTCGGTCTTCGCGTCGACGGCCGAGAGCGGGTCGTCGAGCACCAGAACCGGGCTCTCACGCAGCAGCGCACGGGCGAGGGCGATGCGCTGGCGTTGGCCGCCCGAGAGCTGCACCCCGCGCTCGCCGACGACGGTGTCGAACCCCTCGGGCAGGCGCTCGATGTCGTCGTAGACGGC
>CALKVR010000226.1 GCA_938004815.1 uncultured Polyangiaceae bacterium
GCGGGGCCGCCGACCTCTTCGCGTTCCTCTCGTCGGGCATCGAGCACGTGACCCGCGCGACCCGCGCCGCGCGGGAGCGCGCCTGACGCGAGCAGCTCAGCGGTAGCCAGCGGCCTGCAGCTCGAAGAGCTTGGCGTACACCCCGCTCGAGGCGACGAGCTCGGCGTGGGTGCCCGCCTCGCGCAGCTCGCCGCCTTCGAGGACGACGATACGGTCGGCCATCCGGACCGTCGGGAACCGGTGCGAGATGACGATCGCGGTGCGCCCCTTCGTCAGCTCGTGGAACCGCTGAAAGACCGCTTGCTCGGCGCTCGCGTCGCGCGCCGTCGGCTCGTCGAGGATGAGGACGCGCGCGTCTTCGCGGGCGAACGAGCGCGACAGCGCGATCGACTGCCACTCGCCGCCCGACAGGTCGACCCCGGCGTCGAACCACTTGCCGAGCTGGGTGTCGAGGCCCGCCGCGAGCCGGCCCAGGAGGGCCCTCGCGCCGCCGCGATCGATCGCGCGCTCGAGGTGAGGGTCGTCGTCGAGGCGGTCCGCGCTGCCGAAGCCGACGTTCTCGCGCATCGTCAGCTGCCACCGCGCGAAGTCCTGGAACACGGCCGCAAAGGTGCGGAGGCGCTCCTCGGCGGGGATGGTCGTGATGTCGACGCCGTCGAGCGTCACGCGGCCCTCGGTCGGCGCGTACAGCCCCAGGAGCAGCTTGATGAGCGTCGTCTTGCCGGCGCCGTTGTGCCCGACGATGGCGAGGCTCTTGCCCGGCGGGACGTCGAGCGTCACGTTGCGGAGGGCCCAGCGCTCGGCGCCCGGGTAGCGGAACGAGACGTCCTCGAGCTTGAGGTGGCCAGGACCGTCGAGCTTGCTCGCACCCGCGTTCGCCGCCGACCCCGACGTGCGAGGCGGTCGATCGAAGTAGCCGTACAGGTTCGAGAGGTAGAGCGCGTGCTCGTGCATGCCGCCGAAGCTCGAGAGGATCGACTGGAGGCTCTCTTGCCCTTGCCGGAACGCGACCGCGTAGAGCGTCATCTCGCCGAGCGTCATCTTGCCCTGCGCGGCCGCGATCACCATCGTCGCGTATGCGCCGTAGTACACCGAGGTCGCCAGGACCGAGAGGATCGTGCCCCATCGAAAGCGCCGGCTGGCGAGGGCCGCGTCCTCTTTCGTGATGCGCTCGCCGAGGGCCCGATAGCGGTCGAGGAGCAGCGGCCCCACGCCGAGCAGCTTGATCTCTTTGGCGTAGTCGTCGCTCGCGAGGACGCGCTCCATGTAATTGAGGCGCCGGGTATCGGGGCTGCGCCAGTTGCGGAGGCGAAAGGCGGCGCGCCCGAACACCACCTCGGCGATTGTCGCCGGTACGCTCGCCGCCGCGAGGGCCAGGCACACGAGCGGGCTGTAACCGAGGAGGAGCGCGGCGTAGCCGGAGAGCGTCAACACGCCCTTCGCGACGTCGAAGACCTGCATGACGACCCCGATGGGCCGGCTCGAAGCCTCGCGCCGCGCGCGGGTGAGCTGGTCGTAGAACGCCGGGTCCTCGAAGTCGGCGAGATCGAGCTTCTGCGCCTTCTCCAAGATCATGACGTTGACGCTGTGACCCAGGCGCGCGCCGAGGGTTTGCCGCAAGAGCTGCGTACCGCGAGAGAGGAGCACGAGCGTCGCGACGAGGCCGAGCTCGACGCCGACCCAGCGGACCGCCGCGTCGGCGTCGCGCGCGACGACGGCGTCGACCAGGGCCTTGCCCACCCACGCGATCGACGGCGGCAGCGCGGCGCTGAAGAGCGTCAGCCCGACGAGCGTCGCCATCCCACGCGGCGAGCTCGCGACGGCCATGCGGCCCGCGCGCGGGAGCAACGCGAAGAGCGCGCGGAGCTGGGCGAAGCGTTCCAACGTGCCAACATTGGCGCACGCGCAGCGAATTTACCACCCGCGTGCCAATCCGTTGGACAGCGTGCCATTCCGCGCGCTGCCGGGTACGCTTCGCGTCCCATGGAATACGTCCGCCTCGGCCGCACCGCGCTCAAGGTCAGCCGCCTCTGCCTCGGCACGATGAACTTCGGCCCCCACACGACGGAGCCCGACAGCTTCAAGATCATGGACCGGGCGCTCGACCTCGGCATCAACTTCTTCGACACCGCCAACGTCTACGGCTGGAAGAAGGGCGAGGGTTGGACCGAGCAAATCATCGGTCGCTACCTCGCGCAGGCCGGGGGCGCGCGGCGCGACAAGGTCGTGCTGGCGACCAAGGTGTTCGGGAACATGGGCGACTGGCCGAACCATTCGCGCCTGTCGGCGCTCCACATCCGGCGCGCGTGCGAAGAGTCGCTCGTCCGGATGAAGACGGACCACATCGACCTCTACCAGATGCACCACGTCGATCGCGACGCGCCGTGGGACGAGGTCTGGCAAGCGATGGAGACGCTCGTCGCGCAGGGCAAGGTGCTCTACGTAGGCTCGTCGAACTTCGCGGGCTGGCACATCGCCCAGGCCAACGAGGCTGCCCGCTCGCGACACTTCCTCGGCCTGGTCTCGGAGCAGAGCATCTACAACCTGATCGATCGCACGGTCGAGCTCGAGGTGATCCCTGCGTGCAAAGCCTACGGGCTCGGGCTCATCCCGTGGAGCCCGCTCAAGGGCGGCGTTCTCTCCGGCCTCAAGAAGGCCGACGAGGGCCGGCGCACCGGCGATCTGCAGCAAAAGACGCTCGCCAAGCACCGCGACAAGCTCGAAAAGTTCGACGCCCTCTGCGCCGAGCTCGGCCAGCACCCCGCCGACGTCGCCCTCGCCTGGACGCTGCACAACCCGGTCGTCACAGCGCCCATCGTCGGCCCGCGCACGATGGATCACCTCGAAGGCGCGATGCGCGCGCTGGACGTGAAGCTCGACCCCGACGTGCTCCAGAAGCTCGACGCGATCTTCCCCGGGCCCGGCGGCCCCGCGCCCGAAGCCTACGCCTGGTAGCGGTCACTTCTTGGGGTCGGCGGCCGGCTTCAGATCGGGGATCTTGATGAGCTCCTCGATGTTGGGGAGCAAGATGATCTCGATGCGCCGGTTCTTGGCGCGGCCGCCCGCGCCGGTGTTGTTGCCGACCGGGTCGAACTCGGCGTAGCCGGCGGCCGAGAGCACTGCGGGCCGCACGCGCTCGGCGACAAGGAGCTTGACCACAACGACCGCGCGCGCGGTGGAGAGCTCCCAGTTGGAGGGAAACTCTTTGGTCTTGATCGGGGCCGTGTCGGTGTGACCGGCGACCTGGAACCGCCGGCCGCCCACGGTGCGGATGGCCTCGGCGATCTCCTTGAGCGCCGTCTTGCCCTCGGGCTTCACGTCCGTCTTGCCCGGGTCGAAGACCACGTCGGTCTCGAGGGCGAGCACGATCTGCCCGCGGCGCACGGTGATCTCCAGCTTGCCCGCGTCGATCATCTTCTTGAACCGCTTCACGAGCTCGTCGTGCGTCTTGAGCCGAGCGTCGGCGGCCGCCTTTTGCTTTCGCAGCTCCTCGAGCTCGGCTTTGGTCTGCGCGTCGAGCTCGGCGGCCGAGGGTTTCGCGCGGAGCTTCTCGTTCTCGGCTTTCAGATCGCCGAGCTCTTTCTCCAACGCCTGGGCGCGCCCCTTCTCCTTGTTCGCGTCGGAGAGCGCAGCGTCGTACTGCGACTGCGGCACGCCGCAGGCGGCGAGGATCACGGCGAGCGGGGCGATCGAACCGGCGCGCGAGAGCATGCGCCGATGGTAACCCGCCCTCAGATGACGCGGTCGACGAGCGGCACCCCACGCTCGTACCGCTCGAGGTTCTGTACGAAATGTGCGACGAGGCGCGTGTGCTCGTCGAATCTTCCGCCGGCGGTGTGCGGCGTGATGACACAGCGAGCGCTCGACCAGAGCGGATGGTCCGCGGGGAGCGGCTCCGGATCCGTCACGTCGAGCCCGACGCCGCCGAGACGCCCGCTCGCGAGCGCGGCCTCGAGGGCCGATTGATCGACGGTCGTGCCGCGCCCGACGTTGACGAAGATCGCGCCCGGCTTCATCGCCGCGATCCGCTCGCGGTCGAGGAGGCCGACCGTGCCGGCGGCCTGGGGGAGCGAGCTGATGACCACGTCGGCGCGCGCGAGCTCGGCCGTCAGGCCCGACGCGTCCACCGTACGCACGGGCTCGTCGCCGCGCACGCGCGATCGAAACGCGACCACGTCGGCGCCCCACGGCGCGAGGAGCTCGGAGAGGCGGCGGCCGATCGCGCCCAGCCCGAGGAGGAGCACCACCGCGCCGGAGAGGACACGCGATCGGCTGCGGAGCTCGGTCGCCGGCCACGCGCGCCGGCCGGATTGCTCTGCCATCGCGGCTGGCAGTTGCCGGAGCAGCGCGAGCACGAGCGCCATGGCGTGGGTCGCGCAAGGCTCGGCGTACACCGACGAGCTCGTGGTGAGCATGACGCCGCGACGAGCGAGCTCATCGCGGACGGCGGGCTCGGCGTACCGCGTGTAGCCGGCGCTCGTGAGGTGCACCCAGCGCACGCGAGGCGAGGCGGCGAGCGCGTGCACGGACGGCTGGCCAAAGGCGACATCGGCCTCGACGGGGTCCGACGCCGCGGCCGGCGCGAGGTTCGACGTCGTGGGGCGCGCCGGGCGAAGCACGGTGTGGTGGCCGAGGCCGCTCGCGAGCAGCGCCTCGGCCTCGCGGGGAAACGACGTGTCGACGTGGACGGTGAGCGCCACCGGCGCCGAGGCTACTTCGGCGTGGCGGCGCGCGCGACCTCGCGCAGCACGATGGCGTCCTGGGCGCGGAACGGGTGGCCGCTGCGGCCGAGCTCGAGCATGCCTACGATCCCGCGCGGGTGGATGACGGGGACCATCGCGACGCCCCGCACCTCTTGAGACGTCGCGCCCAAGCGCTGCGCAGCAGCCGCGAACGCCCGGTCGCTCTGGGGCTCACCGACGGCGACGCAGCGCGCGCGGGCGACGCGGGCGAGCGCATCGCCCTCGGGGAGCGGAGCGCCCAGCTGATTGGCCTGGCCGAGGCCGGCGACCCACCGCGTGACCGGCGCCTTCATCGGGTCTTCGAAGCAGTGGGCGAGGCCCGCCGTCGCGCCCGTCTTGAGCATGGCAATCTCCAGCCCGAGGCGCAGCGCCTCGCGCGTGTCGTCGGTCAACCTGAGGAGCGCCTCGAGCACGCCGAGCTGTCGCGACGGCTGCTGCCGGAGCGCGCGGACCTCACGGACCTCGCCGACGCCGCGCCAGCGCTTGGCGTTGACGTCGCGAACCCAGTGATCCGTGTCGACGTACCCCCGCACCACGCCCGTCACCAGGCGCCCCATGTTCACCGGCCCCACCGTCGAGGTGCCGTCGCTCACGAGCCAGAGCGGCGGCGGAACGAGACGGCGCGGGGTCGGGCTCCACGTCGAAAGCTGCATCATGCAGCGCATTGTTCCGGCGCTGGATCGGCGCGGCCAAATTGTCCGCGCGCTCGCGATCAGAAGTTGGGGCCGGTCAGCACCTTCTCCAGCCGATCCACGAGCGAGATCCGCAGCTCGGTCAGGGTGAGCGCAGGCTGCACGCGCATGATGCTGGCCGACGCGACCGGCAGGCGCCGCCCGGTCACGACGACCGGCGGAAGCACGACGGCGCCGCGGAGCTTCGGCGCCGCGGCGGGCTCGCCCTCGTCGGCGTGGGCGGGAACGGCCGCGGCCAAGAGCACGACCCCAAGGGACCAAGCGACGACAGCCTTCATGCGGAGCCTCCCAGAGAGCAAGGCTAGCACCCTCAGGGGATGAAGCACCCCTCGCCGCACGCCGGGCTCCCGTCGCTGCACACGATCGGCGGGCCCGAGACGCAGGTCACGCCGCAGCTTCCGGTGCCGATGCAGTTCACGATGCAGTCGTTTTCACAAGTGATCTCGCACGCCCCGACGCGGTTGCAGGTGATCGTGCTCCCGTTGCCGGCTGTGACCCGGCACGTGGCCGCGTCTTCGCAGAGGTACCGGCACGACTCGCCGCACGTCGCGTCGCAGGAGCTGACCTTCGAACAGCTCACGTCCGCGTCGGCGGCGGCGTTCACCGCGCAGTCGGTCGCGCGGCGGCAGTCGTAGGTGCAGCCGTCGCCGCACGTCGCGCCGCAGGTTTCGACGTCCGCGCAGCTCGGGTTGCAGTCGGCTTCGGGGCAGGAGAGCTCGCAGCTATCGCCGTCGGTGCAGGTGCAGTTGCCCTGGCCAGGGCCGCACGAGCAGGGCTCGCCAGGCGCGCACGGGCGCGAGTCGCACCCGGTCGCGCCCCCGGCGAGCCCGGCGAGCCCGGCGCCGAGCAGCAGGAGACCGGCGAGCCAACGCAAAGACATCCCTCCACGATACGC
>CALKVR010000227.1 GCA_938004815.1 uncultured Polyangiaceae bacterium
GCCGAGGAGGGTCTGGTCGGCCAGGTCGTCGACCACGGCTTTGTGGCTGCCGGTCTCCTTGAAGATCCGGAGCTGCCGGTCGGCGCTGGTGCCCTCTTGGCAGAGCGCGCGGATGCGGTCCAAGTCGTCCTGTGAGCGGAAGATGTCGGCGGCCTCGCTCACGAAGTCGAGCAGCTCTTCGATGAGGACGCGCATCGGGACCTGCTCGCGCTTACCGAAGTCGATGAAGTTGCCCTCGAGGCCGTAGCGCACCGCGCGCCACTTGTTCTCCTCGATGAGCATGTGGCTGTAGTCACGCCAGGCCTGGTTTCGGCGGTAGAGCAGGTAGAGCTTGCCCATCAGCGCCTGGATCAGCGCGGCCACCCCCAGGGTGTCGTCGACGCGCGTCGTCATGTCGCAGATGCGAACCTCGACCGTGTCGAAGAACGGGTGGCAGCGCACGTCCCACCAGATCTTCTTGGCGTTGTCGATGCAGCCCGTCTTGATGAGCAGCTCGACGAACGACTCGAAGCTGCGAAATGACTCGAAGCGGCCCGGGATGCCGGTGCGCGGGAACCGCTTGAAGATCTCGCTTCGGGTGCTTTTCAGCCCGGTCACGCGACCGATCCAGAACGGCGAGCTCGTCGACAGCGCCAGGATGTGCGGCAAGAAGTAGCGGCACTGGTTCGCCAGCGCCATCGCGACCTCTTTCTCTTTGATCCCGACGTGGACGTGCAGACCGAAGATCAGGTTGCCGCGGGCGATGTCCTGCAGGTCTTCGACGATCCCGATGTAGCGGTCGCCTTGCGTGATCTCTTGCGTCTTCCAGTCGCTGAAGGGGTGCGTGCCGGCCGCGACGATGCGCATCCCACCCTTTTTTGCGAGCGACGCGAGGCCCGACCGCAGCTCTTGAATCTCGCTGCGCGCCTGCTTGATGTCGCGGCAGATGCCCGTCCCCGTCTCGACCACCGATTGGTGCATCTCGGGCCGGACACGTTCGCGCAGGATGCTGCCCTCGGTGGTGCCCTCGAGCAGCTGGCTGACGTACGAGTGCAGCTCGCGCGTCTCCTGGTGGACGATCTGGAACTCTTCTTCGATCCCGATCGTGAACTGCCCGTCGAGCAAGCCTGCGATGTCCGCCATGATGCGTCCCCTTCCCTGACTCGTCAGCTCGCGAGCGGATCGTCCTGCGGCCCCGTGAGCTCGTGCCACCGGTAGCCGTTCGTCATCGTCGCCTTGTCGTCCTGGGCGAGCCCGACGGCGAAGCTCGCCATCCAGTCGACCACGACGCCGAAGTACTTCTCGTGGATGCTCCAGACGTCCATGTCGGGCGCCGGGTTCGTGAAGTCGATGGCGTAGGGCACGCCGTCGCGAACGGCGAACTCGACCGAGTTCATGTCGTAGCCCAGGATACGGTTGATCGTGACCGCGTCCTTCATGATGCGATCCATCACGCCCCGGTCGATCCAGCCGTCGTTTTCGTTGACGATGTAGGCGCGGCGCGCGGGGCTGTACTGGATCGGCAGGATGCGATCTTTGCCGACACAGATGCAGCGGACGTACTCCTCGAAGTCGATGAACTCTTGGAGCGTCATCACGTTCGTGCCCGAAGCGTCGTAGGCCTTGAGGAGCTCGGCCGGGCTCTTGACGACGGTGACGTCTTTCCAGCCGCCGCCATCGGCCGGCTTGAGGATGGCGGGAAAGCCCACGTAGGAGACGATCTTCTCCCAGTCGAGCGGGTACTCGAGGTTGCGCAGGCTCCGGCGCTTGTCGATCGAGGGGATGTAGTCTTTTTGCGGGAGCATCACGGTGCGCGGCACCGCCACCCCGGCGCGCTGCACGAGCGAGTAGCCGAAGAACTTGTCGTCCGCGCTCCACCAGAACGGGTCGTTGACGACGTACGTGCCGGCCAGGGCGGCCGCCTTCAAGTGGAAGCGGTAGTGCTTCACCTCTTGGCTGATGCGGTCGATGAGCACGCGGTACCGCGACGTGAAGCGGTCGGCGGTGCCGCCGATGGTCGCGAGCTCCGCCTCGACGCCCGGCGTCTGGTTGCACTTCTCCAGGAACGCCTTGGGGAAGGAGTCCTCCCAACCGACCAAAAGACCGATCCGCTTCGTCATGCCGGGCCGGCGTGTACCCCAAAGCTGCCCCTATGGCCAGACTCCGGCGCGAGAACGCGTCAGAGGGTGCCGCCGAAGCTCTGGGCCGCCCCGGCCGTCCCGGGCGGACCTGCGCCCATACCCCCCGCGCCCGGTAAAATGGCAGACAGCCATTCCCCAACAGGT
>CALKVR010000228.1 GCA_938004815.1 uncultured Polyangiaceae bacterium
AACAACGCGTCGCCCGGTTCCGCGCCGGAGCGGAGGACGGCGCGCTGCTTCTCCTCGCGGAGCACGCGCGTGTCCGCCGCGTGCGCGCCGGGTACAGGTTGCTCCACCCGCAAGAGCCGATCCGCCACGTTTACCTGGTGCTCGAGGGCAGCGTCCGGTGGTCGCGCAAGGGAGAGCCCCATCAAGTCGCCGAGCGCCATCAGGCCGTGGGTTGGATCGCGCTCATGGCGCGTGAAGAGGGCGTGGAGGCGGTCGCGGAGACGAGCACGCTCGTCCTCGAGCTGCCTGCCGACATCCTCGAGCATTCGCTCGAGGATCACTTCGCGATCACCCGCAACCTGCTCCGTCTGGGCGCATCGTACCTGGTCGATCTCCGGAGCGGGTTGCCGGCGGCGGCTGGGCAAGCGCCGCCCGCCCAGCCCGGCGTGAAGCGCGCCGCGAAGAGGACGCTCGTGGAGCGCGTCATGGGGATGCGCTCGGCGCCGATCTTCAAGCGCGCGAGCGTCGAAGCGGTGATCGCCCTCGCCCGCAGCTGGCAAGAGGTGCGCATCGCGCCGGGTGATGATCTGTGGGGTGCCGGCGACGACGCGACGTTCTGGGTGCTCGTCGAGTATGGGCGCATCCGCTGCTCGGCCGGCGACCGGCACGTGGACGTCGGGGCCGGGTTCGTCCTGGGGATCCTCGATGCGATAGGGCAGCTGCCGCGCTCTTACGGCGCGCGGGCAGAGACCGAGGTCATCGGCAGCCGCATCGATCTCGAGGGCTTTCTCGGCGTCCTCGAGACCCATTTCGATTTGGCCCGAGAGTTCGTCGCCTACCTGGCGCGCACCGCGCTCGACGGCGGGTAGGCGGCGAAGCCCACCCGCTAGTACGCGGGGTGCTGGGTGATGAGCGACGCGATCTCGGTGAGGTCCGGATCGGTCCCGTTTGGGTTCGCCGCTTCGACGGCTGCGAGCGCTCCCGCGAGCGCGGCCGCCACGTCGTCGCGGTCCGGGTCGAGCTTGAGCGCCTCGGCGTATGCGACGATCGCTTTGCCCTTGGCCAGCGCGGGCGAGGGCGCCGCCACGAGCTCGTCGATGCTCTGCTCGACGATCAGCTCGCTCGGGAGGTAGGTGATGGGGGTGACCCAGCGGACGCGCACGCGGATCGTGTCGCTCCCGACGACGACTGACGGATCGCACGCGCGTACGATCTGGCTGAAGACCATCGCGTCGCCCGGCGCGAGGTGCTGCGGCTCGATCTCGGTCGGGTCCGTCGACATCTCTTCGCCGTAGAAGTGCTTCATCTGAAAGTACCAGGGCATGGTCAGCTCGACTTGGACGCTCCGGGCCGCGACCTCCATCACCTCGTCGAACCGCGTGGTGAAGATCTCGGTGGCCTCGGCCTCGCTGTCGAGGAAGATGGACGCGCCCCGCCCCTTGTCGGTCACGACGTCCATCAGCGAGTCGTTGCCGCCGGGCCCAGTGGCGACGCCGACCATGTAGATCCCTTCTTGGTCGGCGTCCTCGGAGTGGAGCGCGATCAGGTCTTCGTCGGTCACGCCCGTGTTCGCTTCGCCGTCCGAGATGAGCACGATGCGGTTCAGGCGGTTCGAGGCGTAGTTGTCGGTCGCGAGCTGGTAGCCCGCGACGAGGCCCGCGTGGAGGTCGGTGCCGCCGTTGGCCTGGAGGCCGTTCGCCATGGCGACGACCGTCGGGTCGTTCGGGCCGCCGACCTGGTGGCCGTCGAGCAGCACGAGGTTCTCGGTGTTCCACGAGACCGCGCTCACGACGTCGCCGGCGCGGAGCTGCGACGCCATCGCCTTGATGGCCGCGCGCGACCGCGCGATCCGCGGGCCGTCCATCGAGCCCGACGTGTCGAGCACGAACGTCAACGTGATCGGCCGGCGCGGCGAGATCGGCTGGAACGAACGCACGCCGATCTGCAGGTCGTAAGCGCCTGCGTCCTGGCTCGGCTTGAGGTCGGTGTGCACCCCGAGCGAGGGGTACGCGGGCGCCGGGTAGTCGACCTTGTAGTAGTTCAAGAACTCGTAGGTGCGGATCGGGGCGAGGACGTCGCCAGCCTGGATGAAAGCGCGCGCGCGCGAGGTCATCGAGTTGGAGTCGTCGGCCGACACGTAGAGCACCGTCGGCTGTGATGAATCGAGCTCCGCGCATTCGGCGGGGACAAACACCGCGGTCGGATCCTGCGCCGCCCCGGTCGATCCCGGCCCCGAGCCCGGGCCCCCCGAGCTCGCGGAGTACCCGGCCGAGCCGGACTTCGACGTCGACCCCGACGACTTGGACGTCGACGAGCCGTAGCCGTCGTCCCAATCGCCCGCGCCGCCGCTGCCGCCGTCTTCGTCGGCGGCGCTGCAAGCGGCCATGATGGACACCAAGAAGAACGCGCCCGCCGCAGCGGGAACCCAGACGTTACGCATGTAAGCCTCCAAGCAAGACCCGCGGGGTGCGGGCTAAGAAGGCCACCAGTTTCGCGCCGAGCGCGGCCCTGCGTCAACCGTGCTTCGAGCGGGCTACATCCACTTGTCGCGCTCGGTCATCACCCGCGCGTCGACCGTCACGATCTCGTAGCCCTTCACGCCCTCGATCTTGCGGAGCAGCACGAGGCGGTCGCCGAGCCACTTCGCCCCCTCGAAGCCGAAGAACCAGCCGTGCTCGGCCGGCACCAGCGAGCTCTTGCCGGTGACGAGATCGAGCAGCCCGACGGCGCCCTTTTGCATGGGCATCGCGAGGAGGCCCGAGGCGCTGACGACCGAGCTGCCCACGGCACGCGGGATGGTGTGGTTCGCGAGCACCGACCCATCGGCGAGGAGCACCCAGGTGAGATCGACGGCCTGCGCGCCCGCGCGCCCACGCACGCCGGCGATGACGGCGGTGCGCCCGTCTGGGTCCTGAGAGAACGAGACGTCCTCGAGGCCTTTCACGCAAGCGAGCGCCTTGGGCGTCGAGAGCGGGCTCACCGCGACCTTGAAGAGGCAGCGCTCGTTGCCGCGCGTCCCGACGGTGAGCACGGCCGAGCCGTCGGTGTTCCAGGCCGGGGGGCTCGCGCCACCGATGCCCGTCACGCGCCGGGGCCGGTCCTCGCCGACCTTGACCAAGAAGAGACCGTAGTCGCACGGCGACCCCGAGCAGCCGCGAAAGACGACGGTCTCGCCGTCCGGGCCGAACACCGGCGAGTAGCTGGCGACGAGGCCTTGATCCACGCGCCGGGACGCCGCGCCGTCGCCCCGCATCGAGAAGAGCCAGTCGCCCTGCGAGCCGTCGGTGGCGGGCGAGCCGAAGAGAAAGGGCGCGCGTCGCGCGCTGACGGCGAAGGTGGGTGAAGCGAGCGCGGGGCGCGTGTGCCACGGCCCGAGCTCGCGCAGGATGCTCGCGAACCGCGTGGCGTCGGACTCGAACGAACCGGAGAGCGGGGCGAAGCTGCCGCCTTGCGCCGTCTTGGCTCGCTCGGGTGTCGCCTCCCATCGATCGACGCGCGTGCCCTTGTGGAGATCGATCGTATCCACGGCGAGGCGCTCGGGACCGTGAGCCTCGAGGCGAACCACCACGTGGTTCTTCTTGCCGTCGACACCGAGCAGCGTCCCCCCGCCGAACCAGTCGTCTTGGTAGTGCTTGACGACGCTCGGGCCGCCGGCGGCGGCGCTGGGTGGCTTCGCCCGGATGCTCGGCACCGGTTGACGCAGCGAGACCGTGCTCGGCGGGCCGATCGGCTCCTGCGCCGTCTCGGGGGGAGGGCAGGCGGCGGTAGCCGCGCATAGGGCGATGCCGAGGACGGAGGAGCCGCGCACGAGGAGCCCTGATCGTGGCGATCGAGCGGGGCCCGGTCAAGCCGGTGTTGTGGCCGGAGCCGTGCTGCGAGAGAAGGGCGCGATGTCACACATGCGAGCAGAGCCCGGGCCCACACGCGGCGCCGCCGACTCGGTGACGTCGATGACCGAGTACGTCCTGCCGACCCACGCGAACGCCCTGGGAAACGTCTTCGGCGGGCAGGTCCTGACCTGTGCGCGGCGATCTGTGCGCAGCGATTTGCGGGGATGATCTGTGTGACGGCCGGCATCGACGAGCTCTCGTTCGAGGGGCCGATTCAGGTCGGGCACGTCGTCAGGCTGGAGGCTCGCGTGACCGCGACGTTCCGGACGTCGCTCGAGGTGTTCGTCGACGTGCGGGGGGAGCGCCCATCCACGCGTGAGACATGGCCCTGCGTTTCGGGGTATCTGACCTTCGTCGGCCTCCGCGACGGGAGCCCGGCTGCCGTCCCGCAGCTCTTGGTCGAGACGTCGGCCGAGGCGGCTGCGGTGGCGGCGGCACGCGCGCGGCGTGAGGCGCGGCTCGCCAGGCGGACGGTGCATCGAGGAAGCTGACGACCCGGCCAGCTTCGTTGATAGGATGGCCCCGTGGCACGGGGACTCCCGCCCGACGTCGAGCGCGCCGCGCGGCTCTCGGCGATCCCTCCGCATCTGCGGAGCACGTTCGCGCTCTTGCCGGCGCCGCTCGAGCTGCGCGTCACCCTGCCCGAGGGCGAGAGCCCGGAGCTGCCGGTCGCGGCGTGCCAGCTCGTCAAGCTCGCGCTCCTCGGCGCGGGCGCCATCCTGCTCGGGGTCGAGCAGGGGCCAGCCTTGTCGATCGAGGTCGCCCTCCGAGAAAAACGGCGCGTGCTCGGTGACGAAGACCTGCGCGGCGAGCTCCCGGCGCTGCTCCCGACGCTCCTGCTCTCGCTGTTCGCCCCGGGCGACGTGGGCGGCCTGCTCGACCGCTTGGCCACGCAGTCGTCGCGCCTCGCGACCCTCCGCGTCATCACCGGGCACATGCTCGGGACGCGTGACCTCTCCGAGGCCCACCGCCTCCTCTTGGTCGGCCTGACGAGCGGCTTCGGTCTGGGGTTTCACCGCGCGGCGCTTTTTCTCTACGACGTGAAGCGTGGGAAGTACGTCGGCGTGCGCGCGGTGGGCCCCGCCGACGAGAAGGCTGCGCACCGCATCTGGGAGGCGCTCGAGCTCGAGGACGCGACGATCGAGAAGGTCCTCGCTCCGGCCGCCGAGGATCTCGAGCTCGAGCGGCTCGTGGCGCGCATCGAGCTCGACCCGGCAGAAGAGCCGGCGCGCGTGGCCCTGGCCGCGCGGAGCCTCGTGCTCTTCGATCGCCAGCCCGTGTCCAGCCGACGCCCCACCGCCAGCGCCGGGCTCGCGCCGCTCGACCCGGGGTCACCGTTCTTGCTCGCGGCGCTCCGCGCGCGGGACGAACCGCTGGGTCTCGTCTTCGCCGACGATCGTTTCCGTGAGGCCCCCATCGCGAGCGAGCGGCTCGCGCACACCGAGCTCTTCCTCGACCAGGCCGCGCTCGTGCTCGAGAACCTCGGCCTGCTCGATCGCGTCTCTCGGCTCGCTCGCACCGATCCGCTCACGGGCCTGCTCAACCGCCGCGAGCTCGAGGCTCGCTTCGACGTCGAGCGTTCCCGTAGCGAGCGCGACAAGGCGCCGCTTTCGATGCTGGTCGTGGACGTCGATCTCTTGAAGCGAACCAACGACGCGGGCGGGCATCAAGCGGGTGACGCCCTGCTGCAAGACGTGGCGACGCTCCTCTCCAAGAGCTTTCGAGCCCACGACGCGGTGGCGCGCTTCGGCGGCGACGAGTTCGTCGTCCTCCTCCCCGGCTCCGACCCCGCCGCTCTCCGCGCGGCGGCCATACGCGTGGGCGAAGAGGCGTACCGGGCGGGCGTCTCGCTCAGCCTCGGCGGCGCGAGCTGGCCGACCGACGAGATGGGCCTCGACCAGCTCTTTGCGACCGCCGACGCGGCGCTGTACAAGGCGAAGCAGTCCGGCCGCGCCTGCGCGTTCATCGCGGGCGAGCGCGTCGACTTCGGAGCCCCATGACGAAACTCGAAAGCATCGCAGGCCCCCCGGGGCTGGCTGGCCAGAGCCTCGACTTTCGCGATCGCTACCTCACGCACGACGAGCTGACGCGGCAGCTCTCGGCCTGGGCCGAGGCGATGCCGGGCGTGATGCGCCTCGAGTCGATCGCCAAGAGCGAAGAGGGCCGCGACGTCTGGTTGGTCACGATCGGGCAGAGCCCCGACCGCCTCCGCCCCGCCGCTTGGATCGACGGCAACATCCACGCGAGCGAGCTCGCGGGTTCGAGCGTGTGCCTCGCCGTGATCGAAGACCTGTTGCGGGCCCACGCGGGTGAGTCGCTCGTCGATTTGCCGGACCACGTGCGCGATCTGATCGTGTCGGACGTCCTCGTCTACGTCCTGCCGCGCATGTGCCCGGACGGCGCCGAGCGCGTGCTCTCGAAGCGCCATTTCATTCGGTCGAACCCGCGCGACCACCGCCTCGGTAACCAGGGCCCTTACTGGCGGCACGAAGACGTCGACGGTGACGGAAAGTCGCTGCTGATGCGCAAGCTCGATTCGACGGGCGACTTCGTCGAGTCGACGGCGGTAGCGGGCTTGATGCTCCCACGCGAGATCGAGGACGAGGGGCCGTTCTATCGGCTGTTCCCCGAGGGCTTCATCGAGCGCTGGGACGGCTTCACCGTGCCGCGCCCCTACTACTTGTCCGACACCGAGACGGACATGAACCGCAATTTCCCGTCGATGTGGCAGGCAGAGCCCACGCAGGCGGGCGCGGGTGCGTTCCCGGGCAGCGAGCCCGAGTCGCGCGCCGTGACCGAGTTCGCGGTGCGCCACCCGAACATCTTCGTTTGGCTGTCCATGCACACGTTCGGCGGCGTCTACATCCGGCCGCTCGCCGACAAGCCGGACGCCAAGATGGACCCGTTCGACCTCGCGGTGTTTCGCCAGGTCGAGCGCTGGGGCGACGCGATCTCGGGCTACCCGACGGTCTCGAATTTCAGCGAGTTCACCTACGAGCCCGACAAGCCGCTCTACGGCGATCTCGCCAATTTCGCGTACGCGGAGCGAGGCGCGATCGGGTTCGTCTGCGAGATCTGGGATTTTTTCAAGCAGGTCGGCTTCGAGGTCTTGCGGCCCTTCATCAAGAACTACGAGGCCCGGACGTCGCGCGCCGACATCGTGAGGATCGCGGAGTGGGACAAGGAGCAGAACCACGGTCGCATCGTCGGCACGTGGAGAAAGCACGAGCATCCGCAGCTTGGTGAGGTCGAGATCGGCGGCTACGATCCGCTCATCGGGGTCTGGAACCCGCCCTACGAGAAGCTGCCCGAGGTCTGCGATCAGCAGGCGCGCTTCTTCTCGAGGCTCTGCGCGATGGCGCCGCGCGTGGCCGTCACCGAGCTCGGGGTCGAGCGGCTCGACGGCGAGACTTTCCGCGTGTCGGCCGTCGTCGAGAACCGCGGCTGGCTCCCCACGTTCGTGCTCGGCTCTGCCAAGTGCCGGCCGTTCACCGACGGCGTGCGCGTGCGCATCGAGCTCGGACGGGGCGTCGAGCTGTCGGCCGGCCCGGTCGAGGTCGATGTCGGGCACATCGCGGGTTGGGGCGGGAACGATCGCTCGACCACGCCCGCGATCGCGCGGTCTACGGGCGAGGCCGCCCGTCGCAGGGTCGAGTGGGTCGTGCGCGGCAAGGGCGACGTCACCGTGATCGCGGCGTCGACCCGGGTCGGCAGCGTCAGTCGCGCGGCGCCGGTTGGCTAGGAGCCGGCTGGTTGGGCGCCGCTTGGCCCGAGGCCGACGGGCCGGGGGAGGCCGCGGTGGCTCTGGTGCGCGCGAGCTCGATCTCGGTGGCGATCCAAGCGTCGAGATCGCGGTCGAGTCGGAAGTGCGCCGAGTCGAACTGGCGGCCGTTCACGAAGATGAAAGGCGTGTAGGCGAGGCCGGCGGCGTCGGCGTCTTTCATGTCGCGCTCGACCATGGCCTTGGCCTCGGCCGACGCCTTGTCGCGGCGGAACCGCTCCATGTCGAGGCCGATGTCCTCGGCGTATCGCTCGAGGTCGCGCTCGGTGAGCGCCTCTTGGTTCTCGAAGAGGATCTCTTCCATCTCCCAATACTTGTTTTGCTTCATCGCCGCGTACGCGGCGTAGGCAGCGCCCTTGGCGTGCGTGTGCTTGGGGAGCGGGTAGAACTTGTGCACGAGCCGGACCTCTTTCGGTCGCGCCTCTTGCGCATCCGAAAGGAGCGGCATCGCCGCTCGGCACGCGGGGCACTCGAAGTCCGAGAAGACGACGATCGTCACGGGTGCGTTCGCCGGCCCTTTCGACGGAGAGTCGAGGGCGGGCACCGTCTTGACCCCGTCGGCGCCGAAGCGTACGAGCGCCGCCGCCTTGGCGTTCTGTTTCGTCGCGCCGCGACCGAGCTGGTCGGCGACGAGCTGGCTCATCGGCGTGCACGCGGCGCAGGGGCGGTCGTCGCTCACGCACTCGAACAGCGAGACCGCCTGATCGGCGCATGGCGCGTACAGCTCGCCCGCGACCTCGAAGAACATCTTTTGCTGACGATCGGTCTCGAGCGCCGACAGATCGACGCCCTTCAGCTGGGCGTCGCTGCCGCCGCGCGCCACCGCGCCAGGCTTACCCGCGGTGCCGGGGCCGCCCGCCGCGTCGCCGCGCGAAGAGAGACCGAGGCCGCAGCCTGCTGCAGCAACGAGGAGCGTGAGCGCGACCGGCGCGGCCCGGAGGATCGTCATGGCGGCGGTAGCCTAGCAGGCCGCGCGCCGGGTCACAGGCAGTCGTAGTAGGCCTGGCCGCTGTTCCAGCCGCAGTCGTACGGCGCGCACTCGACCGTCACCAGCTCGCCAGCGTCGCAGTACTTGAGCGTGGTGCCCTCGCACGTGCCCTCCCAGCCGATGCCCTCGCAGGGGTCGGCCGGCGCCGGGGTGCAGCGGTAGTCGGCGGGGCAGGGCCACGTGATGCAGACGATCGGGTTGTGACAGACCATGCCGTTCGGGCAGTCGTTCGCGACGTCGGGGTCGCACGAGCGCGGAACGCATGCGTCCTCTTCTTCACTGCACTCGTAGCCGTTCGCGCACTTCACCTTGGGGCAGAACGCCTCTTCGACGCACGCGTCGACGAGCTCGTCGCACGTCGTCCCGGGGCCGCAGAGGGCGGCCGCGCACCAGTTCGGCTCCGAGCAATCGGTGATCTCTTCGCTGAGGTTCTGATCGATCGCGATGCTCTTGTTCTGCTTCGAGATGCGGACCGTCACCTGCGGGTTCGTGAACGCCTGGGTGACGAAGCACATCGGCCCGGGCGAGATCGCCTGCTCGCCGATCACGAGCCGCGCGTTCGCGCCGCTGCCGATTCGCTCGACCGAGGTGATGTTGGCGTCGTAGCCGCCGGTGTTCTGCACCCCCATCGAGTAGTGGAGCACCCAGTGCTTGTTGAAGTTGATGTCGGCGGGCGGGTTCTCTCCAAAGAAGGCTTTGTAGTCGGCCTTCTTCGTGATGACGGTGAAGCCGGGCGGGGCGGCGGGCTTGCTCACGGCAAGCTCGACGAAGGGCAGGGCGAGCGCGGCGTCGGAGTCCTCGGCGCCGTCGTCGGCCACGGGCCCGCTCTCGGGGGCGCAGGCGAAGAGGGTCAGGGCGGCGAGAGAGAAGGTGATTCGGCGCATGGGATCTCCGGAGCTCGGTGGGGCGAAACGTAAGCTCGTGTAGGTGGGCCGCCTACTAGCCCCGCCTGTGCGTCCGATCAACTGATTTTTGCTCGAATTGACGCAGCGCATCCTGGACGCGCGGAGCGCTCGACAGGGGCGCGTCACATTGGTAGCCAAGCTGCCCGCCGATGGAGGAGCTGCGCTTCTACGTCCAGCCCGAGCCGGGGCGCGTGATCGGTCCGCTCGGCGACGACGAGCTGCGCGACGCGCTCCGAGCGGGGCTCTATGCCCCGGACGTGCGGGTTCGGCTCAGCGAGGCGCCCCTCTGGCTGCCGGCGCGGAGCTGGGCGGCGCTCGCGCTCGCGACCATCGAGCCGGCCCCGGTGCCGGAGGCCGAGCCGGCCGTGTCTCCGGACCTGAGCCTCGCCCCGGCCGAGGTGCTCGATCTCGTCCGCTTCCACGTGGCCGAGCGGGCGGGGGGCAAGATCACGTTCCGGGCGCCGCAGCTCGGGAGCACGCTGCGCGAGGCCGCTCTCGTCGGCCAGCTGCGTTCCGCGTGGGTCGCCCCCGTCGGCACCGCCGACTGGGTGGTCGGGCGAAAGCTCTTCGACCGCACCCTGACCGAGGGCGCCACTGCCGAGATCGCCGCGTCGGCTCCGGATCTGAAGACCCAGCGGTGTCCGGTGTGCCGCGAGTCGATCCGCGCAGGCGGCGACGTCTGTCCGGAGTGCGACGAGCCGCTGGCGGCGCCGCCCGCCTCGCGCGGCTCGATCCACGACGAGCCCGAAGGCGCCAGCTGGCTGCGGCTCCACTGGCGCCCGGTCGTCACGTTCGGCGCGTTCACCGCCCTCATCATGGCTGGGATCACGCTGCGGTACGTGGCGCCTCAGCGCTTCGCGCCCGAAGCCGAAGACATCGCGCCCGCCGGGTTGCCGGTCAAGGCGGTGTGTCAGTCGACGTGCTGGACCGGCGAGGCTTGTCAGGACTCGGTCTGCACCTGGCAAAAGCCCAAGGGCGTCGGCCACCTGCCGCAGCGGCCCGGGATCGCGGGGCCGTTCTCGCTGCCCCCCGACGTCGCCGACGTCGAAATCCTCGACGACGATCGGTTCGCGGTCGGGCTGCTCTCGGGCACCGAGATCCGCTCCGCGCGCACCGGCCACGCTCTCCAGCTCGTCAGCGAGGCGTCGCAGACGCGCCAGCTCGTCCGCGTCGGCGACGTCGTCTACGCGGTCGGGCCGCAGCACATCGCCGTCCTCGACATCCCGTCCACCCGCATCCTCAAGACGCTCGAGCTCGGCGCGATCGTCAGCGACGTCACCGTCGGAGCCAATGGCCGGCGCGCGCTCGTCTCGCTGCCCGGCGCGCACGCGATCGCGATCCTGTCGACCGAGGTGCACGCCGAGCTCGACCGGATCCGGTTCGGCGACGACAACATCGGGCCGGTCGCCGTCGACGACAGCGGCAACCGCGCCCTCACCACGACCGGCAACGTGCCGTTCGCGGGCCTGCCCGATCCGCAGGGCGGCGCGGTCTACGCGTTCGACCCGAGCCGACTCGCGACGGCGCAGGATCGCAACCGCGCCTCGATGCTCGGCAACCCCGTGAGCGCGGTCATGTCGCCCGACGGCGCGACGAGCTACCTCGTGCTCCGAGCGAAGAACCGTCTCGTCGGGCTCGAGTGGCTCGAGTCGGGCGCCGTCCGCCAGCGCGAGCCGATCGAGGTCTGCGATCAACCGGAGCAGATCGCGCTCGTTCGCAAGGGGCGGCGCGCGCTCGTCCGATGCAACCGGGGCCGCGCCCTCGAGGTGGTCGACCTGGAGAGCGGGGCGGTGGTCAAGCGTGTCCCGCTCTCGGCGCCCGCCACCGACCTCGTCGTGTCGCCCGACTCGGAGCAGGCGATCGTCTCGCTGCAAGGGCTGCGCACAGGCGCGCTCGGCCTCGTCGATCTCACCACGTTCGAGGTCGAAGAGGTGCCGCTCACCGAGCCGCCGTCGCGGGTCCGCATCTCGGCCGACGGCAAGACCGTCCTCGCGCTCTCCGATCGCAGCAAGGTCGCATGGGTGATCCGATGACCTCGAGCGCCGCCGCCGCCGACGGCCTCAAGCGCACGCCGTGCGCGAGCTGCCGGCAGCCGATCATCGAGGGCGCGCGCAAGTGCAAGCACTGCAAGGCGTGGCAACCCGAGCGGGCCCGCGCGCCTCGCGCCTTCATCATGGTGGCGATGGCGGTGACGAGCGCGTTCAGCGTCATCGTCACTTCGCAAAAGTCGCCCGTCGGCGACGCTCCCCCGCTGACCGCGCTCGCGGGCGAGCCGGCGAGCAGCGAGCCGTCGCCGGCCGCGGCCGGCCCC
>CALKVR010000229.1 GCA_938004815.1 uncultured Polyangiaceae bacterium
GCGCGCTCGGATAGGCCGCGGAACATGCTCTCGAAGCCGGTCTTGTCGTAGAACTTGTCGCGGCGCGGGGTGATCCGCGCGCGGAGCTTCGCCGAAGCGTCGCCCTGGAGCAGCTTCGCGAGATCGCGGCGCACGCCGCTCAGGCCCTTGTCGAGCTCGGCCACCTTGACCGCGCGCGGCTCGAGCTCGAACGTCTCGCCCGTCGGCGCGCGAGCCCTCGTGGGATCGAGCACGTCGACGCGGGCCGAGACCTGCACGTCGGCGGTCTCGTCGCGAACGATCTCGACGAAGAGCCCGCTCTCGAGGACGAACGTACCTGGGCGCATCGGCGCCGGAGTGAGCGAGACCCGCGGCGGGGGCGCCGTCGCCTGGGGCCGGGTTTTCTTCGCGCCGCCGTCGGTGGCCGCGCGGGTCGCGTCGCCGGTGGTCTCGTCGCTCTTGGTGACGGCTGCGACCGGCGCCTGGGGGGCCGCGACGGCCGCGTCGCTCGGATCGTCGGCGGGCGAGCCCGAATCGCGAGCGATGTAGGCAGGCAGCGCCGCCAGCGTCTGCTCGAGGCTGTTGGATGGGATGTTCACCAAGTAGTCGCCGCGGCCGGCCGGCAGCCTGTCGGTGAGGATGTCGGGGTTGTACTCGCGGAGCGTGGCGATCGAAATGTCGGCCGCGCGCGCGATGGGGGCGAGGCGGGTGCCGGCGGGCACCGCGATCTCGGCGAACTGCATCAGCGGCAGCTCTTCGAGCGGCTCGAGGCCGAGGAGCTCACGGTTGTGGAAGACGATGGCGAACGCGTGGATCTGCGGGACGTAGCTCATCGTCTCCCGCGGCAAGAGCCCGAGCTCGGCGAGCTCGTGGAACGCGACGGCGTCGTCCTCGGTTCGCCCGAGCGCGGCGCGCGCCTTCTCCAGCGCATCGTCGAGGCGACCCTCGCCGCAGTTGTAGGCGGCCAGCGTGAGGTCCCAGCTCTGGTACGTGTCGAAGAGGAAAGCGAGGTAGGCGAGCGCGGCGTCGGTAGACTTGGTGATGCTTCGGCGCTCGTCCATCACCGAGCCGACCGCGAGCCCGAAGCGATCGGCGGTGTCGGGCATGAACTGAAACAGGCCGGCCGCGCCGGCGGGGCTCGTCGCCTGCGGGTTGAAGCCGCTCTCGATCGCCGGCAGCCAGAGGATGTCCTCGGGCATGTCCTGATCGTGGAGGCGCTGCTCGATGTGCTCGCGGTAGCGCGTGCCCTTGCGGTAGCGATCGGCGAACGTCTTCTTGCCATTCTCGGTGGCGCCGAAGTGCGCCACGTAGCGGAGCGTTCGCTGGGTCAGCGGGATCGGCAGATCGGAGAGGGTCGTGACCACACCCTCGAGACCCGCGGTGGGGATGACGTCGGGATCGACGAGCTCGAAATCACCCTCGAGATCGACGTCCTCGAGCGTCGCCCCAGTGGGCGCCTGCACCTCGGGCGGCGGCGGCGCCTGTTCTGGCTCGTCGCGACCGGCCCCGACCGCGAGCGCGACCACCACCGCGCCGGCGGCGCCGAGCGCACCCAAGATCGCCGCGTGTCGTTTGTGCAAAGAGGCCATGCTGCTCCTCGCTCGCAAGGATCGCCGATCGGGCGCGGCCCGGCAACGGGCGCGAAACCTCGAGCAAAGTCACGGCGGATCGAGCTCGGCGGCGCGAGGCGGCTCCCAATCGGGGACGAAACGCGGACACGGCGAAGCTTCGTGGGGGAGCTCGACCTCGGCGAAGTCGAGAGCCTCGTCGCGATCGAAGCGGAGATCGCCGAGCACGAAGGTCGACGGCCGCGGAGCGAGAAACGGCGCACGAAAAAAGCGCGCGAGCGCCGCGACGTCGCACCGCTCGCGCACCAGCTGGCGCAGCCGAGCGAGCGAGACGCGGTGCTCTCCCTCCCAGCGCAGCGCGGCGTCACCGACCGCGTCGACAGGAGCGAGCGGCGCCGTGATCGGGCCCTCGCGCGATGGGCACGACGCGACCGGCAGCACGCCGGGCTCGAGCGCGAACGACGCTCGGCGCAGGACCAGATCGCCCCCCTCGGTCGTCGTCACCGCGACCGCAGACCAGCACAGCGGGTTCGCGGGCCACGAAGATATCGCCACGTCGGCGACGACCTCGGTGGGGAACAACGCGGCGAGGCGCGCGCGGACGGCTCGATCGGCGGCGCCGCTCAGAGAAAAGAACAGCACCGGCACCGAGAAGAACAGCCCGAGCCCGAGCGCCGCTCTCGCGCGCTCGCCGACGCGCGTCGCGAGCCCCACGGTCACGCCGGCGAAGAGGAGCAGCGAGAGACGGAGCGGGAGCGGAACGAACGACCCGACGAGCCACGGGAGCACGAGCCCGAGGATGGCGACCAACCCGACGAACGCTCGAAAGACGCGCGAGGTGGCGTCTCGAAAGAGGAAAGGCGCCGCCGCGAGCCAGAGGAGCGGCTCCAGGATGAAGACGGCGTCCCCATAGAACCACCGTTTGTCGAACGGCCAGAACGGGTGCACGCCATAGACGTTCCAACCATCCATGCCGATGTGGATCATCGGCCCGAGCACGCCGAGCCCGAGCAGCCAGCGCGCGTCGGCGCGCGGGGGCGGTGCGCCGCGCAGGCGAGCGATGGCGATGGCCGCCGCGGCCACCAGGAGCCCGAGGACGACGCCGATGACGAGCGTGTGGGTGTGGCCACGGTGGTGCACCAAGTAGCCGAGCTTGCCCCCGGTGAGCGGCGTCAGGACGAGGTCGCCGTCCGGGACGTTGTTCGCGAGCGCGGAAACCCAGGCCGCTTGCCGAGCGAAGCGCTCGCCCGGCGGAGCGTCGTCGCGCCGCTTGCGCCACACGACGGCGGCGCGCGCGACGAGGAGCCCGGCAAAAGCGTGAGCGATGTTCTCCATTGGCTGAGCGCCGAGAGGCGGAGCAAACGTAGCGCACCGCGCGTGGTAGCGTGGCGGCCGTGAGCGACTCGCCCGACACCGACCTTCGCGTCCGCCCCGCCGCCGCCGGTGACCTGACCCGGCTCGGCGAGCTGGCCGGGCAGCTCGTCCGCATGCACCACGCGACCGATCCGGCGCGGTTTCTCTTGGTCGACGGCGTCGAGGAGGGCTACGCGCGCTGGTTCAAGAGCCAGCTCGGCCGCAAGGGTGTCGCGCTCGTCGTGGCCGAGAGCAACGGTCTCGTCATCGGGTACGGATACGGCACGCTCGAGGGCCGCGACTGGAACGCGCTCCTCGACGACCACGGCGCGATCCACGACGTCATGGTCGACGCGGGCCACCGCCGGGCCGGGGCCGGTCGAGCGATCATGGCGGGCCTCTGCGCGGCGCTCGAGGAGATGGGGGCGACGCGCATCGTCCTCTTCACCATGGTGCAGAACGAGGCGGCACAGCGCCTCTTCGCCGCCTCTGGGTTCCGCAAGACGATGTTCGAGATGACGCGCGGTTGACCCCTCAGGTCTTTTGCCCGTGCTGCCGAATCAGCCCTTCTTGTGCGCTCGACGCGACGAGCTTGCCGTCACGTGAGAACACCCGCCCTCGCGCGAGCCCGCGGGCGCCGTGCGCGGCAGGGCTGTCGACCACGTAGAGCAGCCAGTCATCGACCCGCAGCGGCTGGTGGAACCACATGACGTGATCGAGGCTGGCGACTTGCATGCCGGGGGTGAGCCAGGTGACGCCGTGGGGGAGCAGTGAGGTGGTGACGAACCCGTGGTCGGAGGCGTACGCCAGCAAGTAGGCGTGGAGAGCCGGGTCGTCGGGCAGCTTGCCCACCGTCTTGAGCCAGATCATCCGGTGCGGCGGCTGCGGCCGAGGCAGGAACGGATCCTCGTCGGCCACGACGGGCCGCAGCTCGAACGGTCGCTCGGCGAGCGCGCGATCGCGGAGCGTCTTGGGCAGCCGCTGCGCGAACGTCGCCGCGCGCTCCTGCTCGGTCGGGAGCGTCTCGGGCGCGGGCGCGTCGGGCATTGCATCCTGGTGCTCGAAGCCGGCCTCGCGCACCTGAAACGACGCGGCGAGGTTGAAGATCGCGTGACCGCCCTGGATCGCCACCACCCGTCGCGTCGTGAACGAGCTGCCGTCGCGGATGCGGTCGACGTCGTAGACGATCGGCTTGTCGACCCGCCCCGGGCGCAAGAAGTACGCGTGCAGCGAGTGCACGTGTCGCTCTGCCGGCACCGTCTGCGCGGCCGCCGAAAGCGCCTGCCCCAGGACCTGCCCGCCGAAGACGGTGCCCCACCCGAGGTCCTGGCTCTGACCGCGAAACAGGTTCTCCTCGATGCGTTCGAGGGCGAGCAACTGGACGAGCTCATCGAGGACCGAGGGCATGTCCGGCGGCGTAGCACGGCCGCGCGCGAGCGCCCGCCACACGTTCACCGCGACGGCGCGGCCCCGACGTCGAGCGGCCCGAGGAGGAGCGGCGTGAGGATCCGCTTGGCGACGTCGTCGTAGCCTTCGAGCTGACGCTCGGCCTCGAGCCGGGCGTGGGCGAAAGCGTCGTTGAGCGCGCGGAGGTCGACGTCGGGGTCGGCCGCCTTGGCGTGGGCGATCTTGGCGCGGAGGCGCTTCAGCTCCTCGGCGTAGAGGAACATGCGCGAGTCACCGCCCGAGCCTTGCCCCTTGGCGCCGTGAATGAAGCTCACCGTCTTCTTGAAATGCTGCGGGATCACGTCGAGGTCGCGCGAGATGGCGCCGAGATCGAAATCGAGGCGAACGCCCCCGGTGTACATTTGAAGGCGATTGTTGAAGCGGCGGTTGGCCTCGCGCCGGACGGCGTCGTTCTCGCTCAAGACGTTGCCGCTCCGCCACTGGGTCTCGTTCTCGAGCACCTCGAGCAAGCGGCCGACCGGATACGGCGTCGTCGAGAGCACCCGGTACCGATCGAGCGCGGCGTCCACGTCGGCGGGTGGCCGGATCCGAACGTCGGCGAAAAGCTCGACCCATTGGCGCATGTACTCGCGCTCGTAGCGCTTGGTCACCGCTCGAAGGTGCTTCGGGATCTGCGCCGGCGTCTCGTCGGCCGTCGGCGCGACGACCCAGGCCTCGGACTCGAGCACGCCCCCGGCACGACCGAGGAGCTCCATCACGGCCGCGCGCCCGCGCTCGGTGTAGGGGCCCTCGACCGCGGGGTACCGGCGCGACTCGAGGTAGGTCCGACTCTCGACGTGGTCGAGCACCTCGCGCCGGTCTCGAAAGACGTCGGGCAGTCGAACCGGGGGAAAGACCAGGTTGTCGGCGGTGTCGTCGGCGGCCGGATCGATGCGCTCGTCGAGGAGCGCGCCGACGAACATGCCGTAGTAGCGCTCTTGAACCGGCACCCGGCGCAGGGCAGCGCGTACACGCGCCACGACCGCCTCGTCGATACCGAGGGGCGCCACGCGCTTCGCCGCGAGGAGCTCGAAGTAGTACCGGACGTGCGGCCGCGCCAGATCGCGGAGCTCGTCGCTCGAGCGATCGGCGCTCTCGTGCATGCGGTCGACCCAGCGCGGCGTCAGCTGCCCGGTCGCCCACTCGACGTCGAGGTGATCGGGGTCGGCCAGCATGAGGTAGAGCTTGAGGAGGCGGCGGTGCTCCAGGTAGCGCGAGCCGTCGGCCTTCTCGAGGTCGGCCTCGAGCGAGGCTCGCACCGGGGTCACGAAGCCGGCTTGCATCTGGGCGACGTAGACGCGCAGGAGCGGCGTGCGGGCGCGGTCGGCCACGAACATCCCCCAGCCCATACTCATGGGCACGCCGTCGGCCTCGAACTGGTCGAGGGCCCGCAGCTGCTCGAGGAGAGGCTGCATGCGCGTGAGCTTTTCGCTCGCCGCACCGTCGCTCGACCAGTCGGTGTTGGCGGCCGCGGCGGCGCGCGCGCGTGATTCACCGAGGAACGCCTCGTTGCCGAGATAGGCTCGGACGGCGGGGACGACGAGGATGCCGGCGAGCGCGACGAGGGTGGCCGCGACCGAGAACGTCGAGAGGAGCCGGCGACGCCGCTCGGCCGTCGTCTCGACCGCGAGGTTCGCGTCGCGAAAGATGATGTCGGAGAAGACGTCGCGCAGAAAGTAGCTGCGCGTGTCGCCCGAACCGGCCGCTTGCTCGGCGCTGGTGAAGTAGAAGCCGCGGAGCGCGGGCGTGTGCTGGTAGCGGTTCGGGGCAAACGTCGCGTGCACCAGAGCGGACAGCGGCGCCCGCAGGCGGGCGAACTCGACGGGGTAACGGTAGATTCGCTCGCGCGCGGCTCGATCGCGTTCCGTCACCATGCGGCGCAGCGAGCGCGCGTGCAGGCGCCTCACGAGCTCGTCGAACTCGCCCTCGAAGGCGGCCCGCGCCTCTGCCCCCATCGCGAGGGTCGCCCCCCAAGGCCGCGTGCGCTCCAGCCGCTTCATGTCGGCGAAGAACTCGGCGAAGCCCTCGACCAGGTCGGTCTTGGTGAAGAGCAGGTACACCGGGACGCGCATACCGAGCTCTCTCATCACCTCGTCGACGCGCGCTCGGATCTTGGCGCCGACCGCGTCTTGCCCGACCGCGCCGGCCTCGAGCACCTCGGCGACGCTGATCGCCACCACGACGCCCTGGATCGGCCGGCTCGGGCGGTACTTTCTCAAGAGCTGGAGGAACTTCAACCACTCCGGGCGATCGTCCTCACGCGTGGCGTACCGGCCCGCCGTGTCGAGCAGGATCGCCTCGTTCGTGAACCACCAATCGCAGTTTCGCGTGCCGCCCACGCCGCGCACCGCAGAGGCGCCGCTCTGGAGCGGAAAGTCGAGCCCGGATTGTTTGAGCGCCGTTGTCTTGCCCGCGCCCGGCGGGCCGATCACCACGTACCAGGGCATGGCGTAGAGCGCGGCAGAGCCGCCCAGGCCCCACCGACCCAGCTTGGACCGCTTGAGCGCCGCGATCCCTTCGGCGAGCTGGCGCTGGAGCGCCTCGACCTCGGCGCGCCGCTCGGGCCGCACGCCAGCCGCATGGAGAGCACCCTGCAATGCGATGTCTCGCTCGAGCCCCTCGCCTGCGCGCCGCGCCCGGTGCCGCCGGACGAGGACGCCGGCGACGAGCGCCACGACGAGCAGGCCGATCAGGGCGAGCCAGAGCGCCATAGGTGTCTGATCCTATACGGGAGCCGACCCGGTTTCCTTTGATGGTTGCTCGTCGACGGGCAGCTCCAGGGTGACCGTCGTCCCCCGCCCCTCTTCGCTGGCGACGGTGAGCGACCCGCGGTGCGCCTCGACCACGCGGCGAACGAAGGTGAGCCCGAGGCCGCTCCCGTCCGCCTTCGTCGTGAAGAGCCCGCCGAGAGCGCGCTCCCGCGTGCGTACGTCCATGCCCACGCCCGTGTCCTGGACGGCTATCGCGACCCGAGCGTCGGCGCTGCCGCCTGGGGGATGGCCCGTCGACACGGTGAGGGTCCCGCCATCGGGCATGGCCTCGCAGGCATTGCGGACGACGTTCTCGAGCGCGAACACCAAGAGGTCGGCGTCGCCGCGAATGCGCGGCGTTCCGGCGAGCGACTTGACGACCTCGACCCGACCCCTCGCGACGCCGTCGACGGCGCGGAGCGCGGCGTCGACGATCTGGTTCGGCTCGACCGCGGTGGCGAGGGGCTCGACGCGCCCCATTCGCTGGTAATCGGCGATGAATCGCTCGATGCGATCGACACGCTCGACGATGATCGCGAGCATGTCGCCGTGCTCGGCGAGCGAGCGGCCCTCGGCGCGCTCCTGCTCGAGAAACTGCGCCGCGCCCTTGATGGCCGCGAGCGGGTTACGAATGTCGTGAGCCATCTGCTGAGCGAAGCGCCCCAGGGTCGCCAGCTGCTCGGTGCGGGCACGCTGCTCGGCGAGCGAACGTAGGACGGGAACCAGCGCCGCCACCGAGAGCGCGACGACCACGACCGTGCCGAAGAACACCAGCGCGGACCGGTCGCCCGCCCACGCCAAGACGACCACTTGCCCCACCACCGCGAGCATCGCGACGACGACGGCGTTGACCGCGGTGGCGACGCGAACCCCCTCGATGATGCGCGCCTCGAGCACGAGGGCGGCGACGAGCAGGGACGAGGCGAGGAGACCCACGTACGAGAGGCGCGGAACCGGGAGCCCCGTCATCGCCGCCAGATCGGTGAGGACCGAGCCGAGCCCGACGAGCAGGGCGCCCCCGAGCATCTGGAGCCGCATCCGCTCC
Organism: uncultured Polyangiaceae bacterium; assembly: GCA_938004815.1. Classification (GTDB taxonomy): domain Bacteria; phylum Myxococcota_A; class Polyangia; order Polyangiales; family Polyangiaceae; genus Xiheicaenibacterium. Next base: position 8,142 of record CALKVR010000229.1, read on the forward strand.
GCACCCTGGTGCCGCCTACGCTCTCGCAGGATCCCGGCGAGGATGATCAAGAACGCCGGGACCAGACCGCCGAGCATCCCGAGCGACCAGGCGCCGCTGTCGTGGAGCCACGCCAAGGCCGGCCGCGCGAGGGGGGCGAGCCCGACGACCGCCAGCGCTGCGAAGTACAAGAGGAGAACGCGGCTGACGCGGCGCGAGCGGGCCGCCCCTCCGAGAAAACCGACGAACAGGCCGAACGTGGGGACGGCCGTGAGAGCGGCAGAGGCGTCGCCCAAGAACACCCAGGAGCGTTGCCCCGTGACCGTCGACAACACTTCTGTCAGGTTGTAGGCGAAGAGCCCGACCGACATCAGGCCGAGCTGAACGGCCAAGGGGTGGCGGGCGCGCCGGGCGGCAGCCAGGAGGGCGAGCGCCAGGAACGCCGCGCTCGCCGCCGCCGCCAGCCAGACCTCGGACGCCACGACCCCGAATGGTATGCTGGCCACGGTCTGCGATGCCCGACGAAAGCGTGCCCTCGATCCTGGTCGTGGACGATGACCTCGCGCTGGGCAAAGTGCTGGTGGGGCTCCTGTCGCAGGCCAAGATGCGAGCCCGGTACGCGCCGAGCGCGACCGAAGCGCTGGGCGTCTTTGCCGCCGGTGGCTTCGACCTCGTCATCACCGATCTGAAAATGCCCGGCATGGACGGCCTCGCGCTCGTCCGCGAGCTCAAGCGCCAGGCCCCCGATGTACCCGTCATCCTGCTCACCGCGCACGGCTCCATCCCGGTGGCGGTCGACGCCATGCGCGCAGGGGCCGCCGACTTCATGACCAAGCCCTTCGACCGCGAAGAGATCGTCTACACGGTAGAGAAGGCCCTCAGAGTGGGGGCACGGGCCGCGGGCGCGCCGCCGGAGGCGCGCGCCGGGTCGGCGTGGTTCGGCGCTTCGACAGCGATGAAAGAGGTGGGCGACCTCGTCCGGCGCGCCGCCAAGGCGAGCGCGAACGCGCTCATCCGTGGCGAGAGCGGCACGGGCAAGGAGGTCGTGGCGCGCACCATCCACGAGGCGAGCGCCCGCAGCGGCGGCCCGTTCGTCGCGGTCAACTGCGCGGCCCTGCCCGAGCAGCTGCTCGAGAGCGAGCTCTTCGGCTACGAGAAAGGCGCGTTCACGGGCGCCGTCGCGCGGCGCCCCGGCCGCGTCGAGCTGGCGGCGGGCGGGACGCTCTTGTTGGACGAGATCGGCGACGTCCCCCTCCCGGCGCAGGTGAAGCTCCTTCGCTTGCTCCAAGAAAAAGAGTACCAGCCGCTCGGCGGCACCCGCACCGAGAGGGCCGACGTCAGGTTCCTCGCTGCCACCCACCGCGATCTCGAAGGGATGATCCGCTCGGGCCAGTTCCGAGAGGATCTCTACTACCGGCTCAACGTGATCCCGATCGTGCTCCCGCCGCTACGCGAGCGGGTCGAGGACATCCCCGAGCTCGCGAAGCGGTTCGCCGAGACGCTGGGCAAAGAGAACGGGCGGCCCGCTGCCCGGCTGGCGCCTCGTGCGCTCGATCGCCTCGTAACCTACGCGTGGCCGGGCAACGTTCGGGAGCTCATGTGCGTCGTCGAGCGGCTCATCGTCTTCACCGACGACGAGCTGATCGGCGAGGCCGACGTGGCGCGCGAGCTCGAGCGAATCAACGGGGCCCACGGCGAGCGCGAAGCCGCACCTCCCTCCGCGCCTCCGAGCAGCGCGCCGGATCGAGCGCCCGGGAGCGGCAGCCTCGCCGAGCGGCGCCTCGAGGCCGAGCGGGACGCGGTGCTCCACGCGCTCACCCGCGCCGGTCAGAACCGAACCCAAGCTGCGCGCCTGCTCGGGGTGAGCCGGCGGACGCTCTACAAGCGGCTCGCCGCTTTGGGCCTCGGGAGCGAGAGCTAGCGTGCCCAGGCTCGGCGATCGGTTCCTCACGCTCGAGCTCGCAGGCCGCGGCGCGTCGGGGGAGGTGTTTCGGGGCGTCGACGAGAAGACCCAGGCGGTGGTCGCGATCAAGGTGTTCGCCGCCGAGACGTCGGACCCCGAGCGCCTCGAGCGGTTCTTGCGCGAGGCGCGCCTGCTCTCGGAGATCGGGAGCGACCACGTCGTGCGGTACATCGGCCACGGCGTCGAGCCGAGCGGCAACGCCTTCTTGGCGGTCGAGTGGCTCGACGGCGAGGATCTCTCCAAGCGCGTGAAGCGCGCGCCGCTCGATGGGCGCCAGGTCGTCGACGTCGTCACCCAGGTCGCTCGCGGGCTCGAGGCCCTGCACGACCGCGGGGTCATCCACCGCGACGTCAAGCCATCGAACATCTTCGTCACCGAGACCCCGTCTGGCTCGCTCTCGGTCAAGCTGCTCGACCTCGGTGTGGCGCGCACCCTCGCCGAGCCGGGCCTCACCCGACACGGGACGATGATCGGCACACCAAGCTACATGTCGCCCGAGCAGGTGCTCGGGGGCGCCGAGCTCTCCCATCGCTCGGACATCTTCTCGCTCGGGGTCGTCCTCTACGAGCTCGTCGCCGGCGTGCGCCCCTACGTGGCCGAAGACATCTTCGCGGTCGTCGCAAAGATCGCGCTCCAGGATCCACCGCGGCTGGCTGCGGCGGCGCCTGCGGCGCCCGCCGCGCTCGACGCGATCGTGAGCCGCGCCATGTCGCGGCGCCCCGAGGACCGCTTCGAATCGGCGCTCGCGATGGCGCACGCCCTCGCGGGCGTGCCGGCGTTCACCCCGCGCGCGCGGCCGCAGCCGGGCGAGAGCGAAGAGACCCAGACGGCCGCCGTGCGTTCCATCGCTACGACCGAGCGTCGAATCATGACGGTTCTGTTTGCTCGCTTCGAGACCGCGCCGGAGGCCGAGGCTGCCAAGGCCCGCTTCGACGCCGAGGTGTCTGCCCGCGGCGGGGTGCCCTACACCCTGCTCGCGCGCGCCCACGTGGGCATGTTCGGGAGCGAGCGCTCTCAAGGCGACGAGACGGTTCGGGCGGCCAAGACGGCGCTCGCCTTGCGCGACGCCGTAAAGAGCGCGACCATCACGATCGCCACCGGGCGCGCGCACGCCGGCGGAGAAGAGCCGACCGGCGAGGCGATCGATCGAGGCGTGCTCGCGGGCGACGCCCCGAGCGCGGTCATCCGCATCGACCAGCCGACGGCTCGCCTCCTCGGCGACGGCTTCGACCTGGAGGGCTCCGCGCCGTGGCTGACGCTGCGCGGCGAGCGAACGGCCACCTCGCCGGTCCGCACCCTGCTCGGCCGCCCGCAACCGTTCGTCGGAAGAGACCGCGAGCTCGGCCAGCTCGAGGCGCTCTACGCCGAGGCCGAGGCCGAGGCGGTGGTGCGCGCGGCCCTCGTGCTCGCTCCCGCGGGCGCCGGCAAGTCCCGGCTCCGCCACGAGCTCGTGCGGCGCGTCGAAGCCCGCGAGAGGCGTCCGATCGTGCTGCTCGGTCGCGGGAGCTCCGTCTTCGACGGCGCCTCACCGTTCGGCATGATCGGCTCGGCGATCCGCGCGCACGCCCGCATCCAGCAGGACGAGCCGGTCGCGACGCAGCGGTTGAAGCTGCGCGCGACGATCCGCGAGGGCGCGACGAGCAGCCTGCTGCCGCTGTTGTCCCAGATCGCCGCCATCGACGCGCAGCCGCACGTGGTCGGCGAGGGTATCTGGATGAGCGATCTCTTGCGCGACGCCTTCGAACGCTGGGTCGACCAGGTGACGCAGGCGA
>CALKVR010000230.1 GCA_938004815.1 uncultured Polyangiaceae bacterium
GCGCCGATAAGCGGCCAACATCGCCGGGTTCGGGCGCCCCGGATGAGAGGACGAGAGGCTGCGCTGCCGATCCGCCGTCACGCGCGCGACCAGAACATGGCGCCCCGCCGATGGGAAGCGCGACAGCTTCGATGTTGCCGCCCGCGCGCGTTCGAGGAAAAACTCCGCACATGGGCACGATCGCTCTCTCCGGGACCTTCACCGCCATCGTCACGCCGTTCACCCCTGACGGAGAAAAGGTCGACTTCGCCGCGCTCGACAAGCTCGTCGACGCGCAGCTCGCGGGCGGCGTGACGGGCCTGGTCCCCTGCGGCACCACGGGCGAGACGCCCACGCTCACCGACGGCGAACAGATCGAGGTCATCCAGCGGGTCGCCGCGCGGGCAAAGGGCAAAGCGCCCGTGCTCGCCGGCACCGGAACGTTCTCGACGAAGAAGACCGTGACCGCGTCGAAGGCCGCCGTCGAAGCCGGGGCCGACGCAGTGATGATCGTCATGCCGTACTACAACAAGCCGTCGCAGGACGGCATGCGCGGCCACGTCCTCGAGATCGCCGCCGCCGTCGATGTCCCGATCGTGCTCTACAACATCCCCGGTCGCTCGGTCGTCGACCTCTTGCCGGAGACCACGGAGCGGATCTGCGGCGAGGCCAAGAACGTCATCGGGATGAAGGAAGCGACCGGCAACGTCCTCCGCTGCCAGGAGCTGGTGAAGCGCCTCGGCGACCGCCTCGTCGTCATGTCGGGCGACGACGCGCTCACGCTCCCGATGATGGCGCTCGGCGCCAAGGGCGTGATCAGCGTGACCTCGAACGTCCTGCCCGCACAGACGAGCCGCGTCACGACGCTCTGGCGCGACGGCAAGGTCGAAGAGGCGCGCCGCGCGCACCTCGATCTCCTCGACTTCCACGGGCTGATGTTCGTCGAGCCGAACCCTGCGCCGGCCAAGTCCGCGCTCGCCCACCTCGGGATGATGTCCGCGTCCGTGCGCGGCCCGCTCGCTCCCTGCAGCGAGCCGCTCGCGCAGCGCATCCGCGAGGCGCTCGGGCGGTTCGACAAGAGGGCGTCTTGACGACGCCGCTCCGCATCGCCGTGATAGGCGTCGGAGGGCGAATGGGTCAGGCCGTCGTTCGCTCCGCCATCGAGGCGGGGCACCGCATCGTAGGCGCGGTCGACCGGCCCGGATCACCGGCCGTGGGTCGTGACGCCGGCGATCTCGCGGGCGCGGGCACGGCCGGCGTCGAGGTCTCGCCGGACCTGGCTTCGGGGTTCCTCGGCGCCGACTGCGCGATCGATTTCTCCACCGCCGACGCGTTCGTGCACGTCGTCGGCGCCGCGGCCCGCGCCAAGGTCGCGCTCGTGTCCGGCACGACCGGCATCGGCCCCGAGGCCGAGCGTGCCCTCACCGAAGCGTCAGCGCGCATCCCGGTGCTCTGGTCACCCAACATGAGCATCGGCGTGCACGTGCTCGCCGAGATCGTGAAAGCAGCGGTCAAAGCCCTGCCCGGCTACGACGTCGAGATCGTCGAGACGCACCACCGCGCCAAGGTCGACGCGCCGAGCGGCACCGCCAAGCGCCTTTACGAAGCGGTGCGCGAGGTCCGCGAAGCGCGCCAAGTCACCGGCCGCGAGGGCAAGCCCGGCGCACGCATGGACGACGAGGTCGCCGTCATGGCGTTGCGCGGCGGCGACGTGATCGGTGACCACACCGTGCACCTCTTGGGTCAGGGCGAGCGTCTCGAGCTCACCCACCGGGCGACGACGCGCGAGCTGTTTGCACGAGGAGCGGTGCGAGCGGCAGAGGGGATCGCGCGGAGGGGAGCGGGGCGATACACGATGAAGGATGTGGTGGGGTAGCGGAGAGGGAGAGGGACGAGAGATCGGGCACGGGCACGGGCACGGGCACGAATCGGGGGACGGAGCAGGGGGGACGGGGCGGGGGCCCATCCGGCGCGGACGGCCGGCGGGCGGCCCGCCGGCGGAGCGATCGCGAGCGCGATGCGTCCGGTTTCGTCCGCGGTTGTGTCCGGGACGACCGAGCGCGGACGAAAGCTCGTTCAAGGTTTGAATGGGGCAGTTGTGTCCGCTTCGGCCGAACGGTCGCAAGTACGGACGGAACCGCGAGCGCGCCTCGGCGATGTGGGCTGCTACGATCACGCGATGCGCGCGGGGTTCTGGCTCCTTTGGCTGCCGTTGCTGGGATGTGGTGATGATGACGCCGTGCGCAGCACGGGGTCGGGACTGTGCGCCCGTTGCATCGAAAACGATGACATCTGCGCGGACGGGTGCATCGACTACGCGGGGCAGACGTCCGTCGAGTGCTACGCGAAGCAGGACGGGCCCTACGCTTGGGAGTACTCCTGCGACGATCTGATTTACTGCTCGCCGGCCAGCGTCTGCTTCTACAAGAAGCCGATGGGCGACGGCTGCTACGAGCACCGTTGCATCCCGCCGCCTCCCGAGTGTGCGAACGACGTGACGTGCGGGTGCTTGCAGCAATACACGACGTCTCCCTGCACGACGAAGAACGGGGGACCCTACATCCAGCGCACCAACAGCGACGTCTGGGATCTGTAGGCGCGCGGCGCCGCCGCCCCTACTGCACCTGCTTCCCCAACGTCCCGCTCCTCCCAATCCGCATCGGCGCATCCCCCTCCACGGGGTGCCAACCGACAGCGATGCCGCGAGAGGCTGCGATCTCGCGAGCGCGGCGGAAGACGTCGAAGCTGTCTTCGTGCACGACGAAGTAGGCGAAGCTGTCCTTGGGCATCTTCTCGAGCTTGCGGATGAACTTGGCCTCGTCGTCGCCGAGCTCGGCGGCGGGGGTGCCCCGGGCGTCGTCGCGTAGGGTGTACGTCCAAACCACGCCTGTTGCAGACCAGTCCGCGCGCACGCGGTAGGTGGCGTCGCCGACGTCGTGGGTGTGCAGAAACGCTGTGACCGACTCGGCGGTGGCAGCCTCGTTGCCGCCGCGCTCGTCGACCGCATCGCGTACGCGCTTGGCGTTCTCGGCCTCGTCGACGAAGAACACCTGCCCGCGCCGACACTCGAAGAGGACACGGGTCGCGGTGGGCTTGGGGGTCTTCAGCGTGGTCGTCATGGCGGGCACGCCGATCTCGCCGGCGCCGAGGACGGTGACGAGCGCGATGAGCACGAGCACGCCGACGACGTTGGTGACGGTGTCGAGGAACGACTCGAGCGAGAGATCGACGCCGTCGTCGCGCACGCGCCGGCTCACTTGCCAGCCGCCTTCTTCTTGAAGCTGAGATCGCCGTCACCGAAGATCGGCTCGTACCCGACCGTGATCCGTGTGTCGCCGAGCGCGGCTCGCGCGCGGTTGAAGCTCGCGATCCCTTCGCTGCGGATCAAGAAGAGCAGGTAGCGCGATGGGTCGACCTCGAGCCGGCCCGCGAGGTCCCTCCACGCACCCGTCTGGCTCTCGATCTCTTGGCTAGGGATGAAGAGCGCCTTGTCGAGCGCGCCCTCGCTCGGGTGGACGACGAGCCCGTCGCGCCGGCACTCGACGTGGAGCGCCGTCTTCTTCGCAGGATCGACCGCGTCGACCTCGATCCTCTGCTTGGGTTGGGCGAGGGCGATCTGGCTCGTCCCCGCGATGATGAGGATGAGCGTGCCGATCACGCCGGCCAAGACGCCGAGGAACGGGAAGAGCGTGAAAGCGGGGGAGCTCGTCTTCTTCTTGGCCATCGCTCACTCCTCTTGGAGCACGGCGCCGTGGCTGCCGTTCGAGCCGTTCTTTCCGTTCGCCGCGGTCGAGTGAGACGAGAGCAGGCCCACTGCCGAGGCGGCCGAGCTGCCAAGCCCCGCTGCCAAGAGCTGAAGGAGCTGTCGGGACGCGCCAATCTCGCGACAGAGCTGCTCCTCGGTGCGCGCGGCGCCCTCCACGGTGCGCTCGAGGAGCGCGTTGGCAGCGGAGAGCCCCGCGGTCGCTCCCTCGACCGCGGGCGCGAGGTGGCGGGTGCCGGCGACGAAGGCCGAGAGCGCCTCGTGAAGCGACGCGCTCCCGCGCATGAGCGACTCGTGGTCTTCGGCCATCTTGGTCATGAGCGACTTGTGCGCCCACAGCATGTCGGCGAGCACGACCGCGATCTTGTCCTCGACGCTCTGGCGCGCGGTCTCGGCGGCGGTCTCGGCGGCGGTCTCGGCGGGCGGCGGCTCGGCAGGAGCGTGCTTGGTCGCCTCGATGCGCCTCAGGAGGTTCTGCAGGACGAAGTCGTCGACGTCGGCGACGAGCTGATCCTCTGCCTTTTGCAGAGAGCTCGTCGGCATCATGACCAGCACGCTGGCGCAGAGCGACACGAGCGTGCAGTCGAAGGCGACCGCGAGGCCCGAGGTGACGTCGCCGAGCGACTTCTTGATCGTGTCGAGGCTCTCGGCGCTCTGAAGCGTCTGCGAGAAGCTACCCACCGCCTCGCCGAGCCCGAGCACGGTGCCGATGAAGCCCAAGATCGGGATGGCCCACACGAGGACTTTGACGATGGCGAAGCTGCCCGCGACGGTGCCGGCGTCGGCGTCGGAGTCGGCGGTGTTGGCGGCGGAGGCCTCGGCGACGTCACCGCGCGCACCAAAGTGCTCGAGGACCCGGACCACCCGCGCGATGAGAAAGCTCTTCGTGATGAGCTGCGTGAACGCAGCCGGGCGCTGCCGCTCGACGTGGGCGATGAGGTCGGGGACGACGTCGGGGGTGATGGTCGCCGGTTCGGCGGGGAGGACGACGCGCTTGAACGCGCGCCGCTGGATGGTCAGGCCGATCGCCTTCACGGCCAGTACCGCGAACGCGAAGCAGGCCATCATCATGATGGCGTGCGGCACCCAGCCGCGCTCGAGGAGCACCGCTCGCGCGGCCGGCGGCAGGCGGTGGGCACCCGCGACCGCCGCCGCGTACAGCGGCGCCGCGAGCGCGAGCGCAAGAAAGGGGGTCACGTCGGTCGTCGCGCGTGTGTTCTTCTTGCTCATCGTTCCTCCGCATCGGGCTTGACGGCGCCCTGACGATCAGCCGTGCCACCGAGCATTTCCCACCCGGTGAGCTCGGGCCTGCCCGTGTCGAACGCGACCACGCGCCCGTTGTGCGTACCGGCGTAGATCCAACCGCCGACCGCGATCGGTTGCGACGCGATCGGATTGCCGAGCGAGAAGCCGTCCTCGACCGCGCCCGTCTCGGCGTTGAGGCGCAGCACGCTCCCCGACTGGGTCGCGAGGAGCACGCTGCCGCCCGCGTAGAGGAGCGGGGCCGAGATATCGGCCGCGCGATCGCTCGGGAGCGCCTTGTGCCAGAGCTTCGCGCCCGTCTTTTGGTCGCGCGCGACGACGGTCTCGCCGTCCACGGTGACGAGGCGGCTGTCGGCGACGAGCGGGCGTGGTCTCTGCGGTATGGGCTCACGCGCCGCGGGCGCCGCCTCGAGGTGAGGAAAGAGCGTCTCGGCCGCGACGATGATATCGGCGGCCGCTGGTTGCTCCGCGCGCCCGTAGAGGATGCCGCTCGACGCGAGCACGGGGGGCGAGGCGATCCGGTTTCGGCGCGCGTTCCGGACCGCACCGTCTTTGGCGGCGAGCTCGTAGAGCGTGCCGACCTTGGTCGCGAGGTACACGCTGTCCCCGTGGGCTACGGGGGTGGAGTTGACCTCGCCATCGATGTAGCGACGCCAGAGGTGCTTGCCCGTCTTGAGGTCCATCGCCGCGATCGCGTAGCCCGTGTCCGCCGGCCCGGTGCCGTCGGGGTACGACGCGTAGACCACGTTGCCCGCGACCACGGGGGTCGCGAGCTGGGGGGAGCCCAGGTACCAGGACCAGAGCTCCCTGCCCGTTTCGGCGTCGACCGCGAAGGTCGTGCACGAGAACGTGTTGAAGACACAGATCCCGTCTCGACAGCTCGGGTCGGTCGGTCCGTCGTCCGACAGGCGCAGGCTCCAGGCCGACTCGCCCGTCTCGGCGTTGATCGAGTGGAGCTCGTAGGTGCCGTAGCCGCCGGTGTAGATGCGGCCGCGGTGGTACGCGGGCGTGGCCACGTTGTTCGCGCCCGGCAAGACGGCGACGTAGCCGTCCTTGGTCTCGTCGATCCTCGGGTGAGTGCGGGTTCGGCGCGACGAGCCCTTACGCGTCGGATGCGGTGGCTCGGTGCGATTCTGCGCGCGCGCGAGCTCGGTGACGTCGTCGCCGTAGTCGCTGAGACCGGCGACGGGCCGATCGTCGGTGGTCTCCAGGATCGGCGCCACCTCCGCGGGGAGCGCGTCGGGCGGCGGCGCGCTCGCCTCGGGCTTTGGCTCTGCACACGCCAGGAACGGCGCGTGCGCACACAGCACGACCAGCACGTGCCTCATTCGCATCATGGTGTTCCCCCTGTCGGGCGAAGGGAGCGTTTCGTGACAGACCGCACGGCGCGGGCCGAGCTCCCCCCCATACGCCTCGCCCGAGCGGAGGCATTCCCGGCCCGTGGCAGCGGGCGTCAGTACGCGCCGAGGTACCGCGGCGGCAGCCCCGTGCCGTCGTCGACTGCGTGGAACGTGGCGGCGCCGACGCGCCCGCCCTCGACGGAGAAGCGCTGGACCCCGCCTCGCCCCGCATCGGCGACGAAGCACGCTCCGCACGCGGCGCCGCACCGGATATCGCCGAGGGTGAAGGGCTCGCCGGCCGAGCGGAGCAGCTCGCGAACCGACCCGTCGGTCAGGTCGATTTCGAGGAGTCGGTCGTCTCGAAGCGCAGCGCCGGTGTCGTCGAGCGCCCCGAACGTCGAGACGAGGAGCGCGTCTTCTGCGACGAAGTCGAGCGTGAACGAGAGCGGCTCGCCGTCGAACACCGCCGCGTCGAAGCGACGGCTCTCGACCAGTGAGCCGTCGACGCCGCGATCGAGCACGACGACGCCGGCGCCCGAGAGATCGGGCGTGCCCGTCCCGCCGAACGTTCCGGAGCACGCCACGGCCAGACGCGCACCGCTGGGGCTGGCCGCGAGGCCAGAGCACCCGCGCGCGCCCGCGAGGACGGCGTGGCCGACGACGGTATCGGCCTCCGGGTCGACGATCGCCACGCGCGCGTCACCCGTCGTCTTGAAGTCGGCCGAGTACGCCGAGAGGAGGGCGTACACGAGGCCGCCGCGCGCGACCATGCGTCCCGGGCGCGGCAGGATCTCGGCCGGCGCGCCGACCATCGCGGGGCCGAGATCGACGCGGCCCGTGATCGCGGCGTCGGGCAGGGTCACCACGAGCAGATCGCTGCCGGCGTCGAACGCGACCTTTCCCGGCGCCGGGTTGCGCTCGTAGCGAGAGACGTAGAGCGCATCGGGGCGGGCAAAGACGGCGTCCTGCGGGTTCGAGGCGAACCCGGTCTGCACGTTCACCTGCTCCGTCACCGCTGCCTCCACCGGATCGATCAAGGTGGCGACGCTGGCGGGGTAGCGATCCAGGACCAAGAGCTGCCCTGCGCCGACGCGATCGGTGGGCGCGACCACGTCGCCCGAGAGCGCCACGCTGAGCCCCGCTTGCTCGGTGCCGGAGTGGATCATCCCCGCGCTGAGGACCTCGCCACCCCAGCCGACGACCGACACGCTCGACGACTGGTAGTCGGTCGCGACGACGAAGAGCGCGTGCCCGCACGGCCCCTCGGGGACGTCGACCCCGGGCCCCGGTGGCGGCGCCGCGCCGTCGCACGCAACCGCGAACGACACCAGGAGCGCGATGGGTCTCGGCTTCATGGCCACGCTCCCGTGACCTCGGCGAAGGCGCCTCGCCCCGGGAGGGGATAGCCGACGAGATCGGTGGTGACGTCGTCGAGGAGGTTCGTGACGCGAACCTGGACCGCGATCATGTCGCGGGCGAGCTCGACACCGGCATCGGCGTCGAGCAGCACCTGCGACGGCAGCGACACCAGCCCCGCCGGATCGGCGAAGCGCGGGCTACGATAGAGAAAGCCGACTCCGACGCGCGCGCCGGAGACCCATTCGACAGGCTGGATGTCGTCGAAGTCGAGCGCGGCGCCCGCCGTCGCCACCCACGGCGCCTGAAAGGGCAGTCGGTCGTTGACGAGGGTCCGGCCGTCGGTCGTGTCTCGGGCATCGTTGAACGTCACGGTCGCGTCGAGCTCGAGGTGCTCGACGACCTCGGCCGCCGCGAGCGCCTCGAGCCCGAGGAACCGGGCGCTGCCGACGTTGTAGGGACGGACGGTGCCGGCCGCGCTCCGCTTGTACTCGATGAGATCGCTCGCGAGCCGGCCGAAGAGCACGACCTCGGCGCCGAAGTCGACGTACGCGTTCTTGGCTCGGAAGCGCGTCCCGACATCCGCCGAGGGCCCCGCCTCGGAGGTGAGCGCGGGGTTGCCGAGGAACGACGCCGACGCGCCATAGAGCTCGCCGAGCGAGGGCACCCGCGTGTAGTAGGCGATGGCGGCGAACGGCTCGACCCACTCCGCCGGCCGCGCCGACGCGCCGAGCCGCGCCGCCGGCGAGAGCGCGAGATCGCCGGCACCGGGCGACTCGGTGCGCTCGGACGACAGCGACGCGGCTGCGCGCAGCTCGAACCAAGGTACGGGGCGCGCCGCCGACTCTGCGAACGCTCGCAGCGAGAGCCGCTGCGCGTGCGACTGCTCGGGCCCGATGGGGTCCACCGTGAGCCCCTCGATCGCCTCGCCGAGGCCAGCGCGGACGTCGAGCCACGAGAGCGGCGTGTCGCCCCAGGCGACCTGACCGCCGGTGGACGTCGTCGTGATCACCTGCCGTGTGGTGCCGAATGGCAGCTCGCGCTCGGGGTCGTCGAGCTGGTAGCGCGTGCGCTTGACGAACGTCGACGCCGAGATGGTGCACGCGTCGCTCGCCGCGCCGCCGCAGCCCACGGCGAGCCGCGACCCGACGAGCGCGCGCTCGCTCTCGGCGCGGGCGCGATCGGCGGGCACCACCCCGAGCCCGGGGACGCCCTGTCGCCGCGTGAACGCGTTGACGACGGTGTTCCAAACCCCGCGCGGCCCGAGCCGGACCCGCAGCGCGCCCCACGCGTCGAGAGCGCGCGCGTCGCCGTTGCGCCGCCGGACGTCGCGGTCGTCGCTCTCGTCGAAGCGGGTGCCGCGGTCGTCGACGTAGGCAAAATCACCGTCGGTGCTGTCGCGGCGCACGGCGAACGCGACGCCGACCGCGTCGCTGCCCAAGCTCGCGCCGCCGAAATAGGATCGCGACCCGAAGCTCCCCGCCCCTACGCCCGCCATCGCGCGGGTGCCGCGCGGCACCTCGGGCTCGAGCAGGACCGCGCCGCCGAGACCGGCGCGATCGAGCTCGACGGGCGCGTGACCGCGGTAGACGTCGACGCGGCGAAGGAAGAACGACGGGACGGTCGAGAGATCTGCCGCGCGGTAGAGCTCGTCGTTCAGCCGCACGCCCGCGAGGTACACCGGCGTCTGCGCGCTGGAGGCCCCGCGCAGCGTCATCGTGGTGAGCTCCGACGCGCCGCCGGTGCGCGCGATCATGACCCCGGGCACGCGCGCGAGCGATTCGGCGACGGACCGACCCGGCCAGCGAAGGTCCTCGGCCTCGATCGTCGTGGACGGGATGGACGCCTCGCCCGCGCGCGGCAGAGCGTCGCCGCGGACGTCGACCTCGATGGCCGCGTCTTCGTCGGCGTGCGCGCGGCGCGCCACGCCGGCAGCCGAGAGCGCACCCCAGAGCAGGGCGATCATGGAGCGTCGCAAATCCAGTGGACCAGCGCGACGGCGTCGAGATCGAACGCCCCGGAGAGGCCCGTGAGATCGGCCCGATCGACGATGCGCACGAAGCGCGCCTCCGAGAGGCCGACGTCGGCGAGATCGAACGCCTCGCCGCCGGCGGCGGTGGGGTCGCGTGGATCGACCGCGGGATCGGAGCCCGCATACGTCGGGTGCCAGCCGGCGCACCCGTCGAACGGCAACTCGCTCGCGGCGCACGGGAACGCCGACCAGGCGACGCCATCGGCGCTCACTTCGACCGCCGCGATCTCCGCATAGGGCGCCGCCGGATCACCGCCGGCGAAGAACACGTTCTCGAAGACGATGAAGTCGGGCCCGTCTTGGTCGACGATTCGGCCCCCGAACCCGAGCGTGATCATGCCGCCGTTGCCGAGCGACACCACGTCGAGCGACCCGGAGAGATCGCCCGCGCCGAGCGGCGGCCCGAGCACGACGCCCGGCATCGCGTCCTTTCCGAAACCCGATCCGGGCCCATAGGTGACGGCGACGACCTCGGTCGCGTATCCATCGCACGCCCGCGGCCCGGCCGAGCCGCTCGAGGCGCCCGTCTCGGCGCCCCCGGTCGCAGGGCTGGCCGAGCCCCCTGCCCCGCCGTCGCCATCGGCCATGTCGCCGCCGACCTCACACCCGGCGAGCCAAACCAAACTGCACGAGACGAGAACCGAAGACCTGCGCACCTGACACCTCCGGGCGAAGCTCGCGCCCTCGGCAGATGTCGTGAGCCGGTCTTCTGACTCCCCAACCGGCTCGGCCGGCCTGGCTCCTTCCGGGAAACGCGTCCCGTGGATGATGCCTGCGGTGGGGGCTCCCACCGTGGGTTACAGCGGCGGCTCCGTGCCAGACTCTCACTGGCTTCCCGCGCCGGTGAGCGACCGGCGCCCGCCCGGAGGCGGAGAGCTCACGACGGCTCCTCGGTAGCACGACGAGGCGGAATCGAGAAGGCGGGTCAGATCGGCGGCGCCCCACGCCCGTCTGAACGGACCACGCCATGCCGGACCCCTACCGCGACGAGCTCGCTCCCCTTCGCACCCAGCTCTCGGCCTTGCGCGCCGAGGCCGCAGAGATCGACAGCCGCCTCGGCCGCGCCGACGAGATGAAAAAGCGCCGCGCCGAGGTGGCGACCGAGCTCGACGAGCTCGAGTCGCGGCTGCGCAACCTGGAGACCCAGAGCACCCTCGACGGCCTGCGGATCGCCAGCCCCTGCAAAGCGAGCTGGGACGACATGGTCGGCGACGATCGCGTCCGGTTCTGCGGCCTTTGCGCCAAGAACGTCTTCAACGTCTCGGGGATGACCCGCGACGAAGCGTACACCCTGCTCCGCGCGAGCCAGAACGAGAGCGTCTGCATGCGGCTCTACAAGCGCGCTGACGGTACCGTCATAACTGCCGACTGCCCCGAGGGCGCCAAGAAGAAGCGGGTACGCCGCCTGGCGCTCGTGGCCGGTGGCCTCGCCGCCGCCGCGGCCGGCGGAGCCTTTCTGACGTTGTCGGGCGCTCGGACGATGGGCGAGATCGAGGTCGCCGGAGGCATCCGTGTCGGCGAGCAGGCGCCCGAGCCCGAACCGGTACCGCTGCAGGGACAGCCTCTCATGGGCGACGTGGCGCCGGTTGGGAGCGTCTTCGTCCCGCCGCCTGACGCGCCGCCGCCGATCGCGCCGAAGGGAAAGGCGACGGGGATGAGCCAGATCCGGAAGTAGCCCCGATTTTGGCCCCCGCCGCGGCTGTCCCTTAAACGTGGGGGTGTGCCGGAGCGTGGGACTCTCTCGATGACGGCGTTGCCGCCGTTTCACCCCCCCGGCCCCCCTCGCGACGCGAGGGGGGTGACGT
>CALKVR010000231.1 GCA_938004815.1 uncultured Polyangiaceae bacterium
ACTCAGCCCCGGCGGACTGGTACAATCGCTCGGTGGGCTCTCTCGCCGAGCGGTGGATGCGCGCCGTGCCGACGTTGAAGGACGTCGGCATGCGCACCCAGCTCGTGGCGAACGATCTCTCGTCGAGCGACGTCGGCGAGATCGCCGAGGCGCTGGAAGAGACGTGCATGCTCGCCGAACAAGCCGAGCCCCGCGCGCGCGAGGTGCTGTCGGCGGCGATGCCCACGCTGACCGACCCCGCCTCCGACGCGTTGGTGGCGCAGCTGCGCGAGTCGGCCCAAGAGCTCGGTTTCCTGGCGCTGGCTCGGATGCTGCGCCGCCGATCCCGCCCCGCTGCGTTCCCCGAGCCTCCACCCGAGCCGGATCAGCGCCACCCCGGCGAGTCACGGGTCGGCCGCGCGCTCACGCTCGGCGAGCGCAAGGCGCTCGCACGCAGCCGCGACCGCTTCATGCTCGACAGGTTGCTGCGTGATCCCCACCCGGCCGTGATCCGCAACGTCCTCTCGAACACGCGCATCACCGAAGACGACGTCGTTCGCCTCGCGGCTCGGCGGCCGGCGTTCCCCGACGTCCAGCTCGAGATCGCGCGCCACGTGCGCTGGTCGATTCGCCAGCGGGTGCGGCTCGCCTTGGTACAGAACCCGTTCACGCCGCCGAGCGTCTCGGTCCCCCTCCTGTCGCTCTTGGTGCGGCCCGAGCTCGACCAAGTGCTCGCGGCGACCGACGTGCCCGCCATCGTGCGCGGCGCCGCGCTCGATCTCCTGGAGCGCCGGCCTCCGGTGCCGACGCCCGAGGACCCGCCCCTCACGCAGTGACGCCGAACCCCATCGCGCGCGCCTGCGCCGCCCCGGTGTCGCGACGCCGCCAGAGGACGGCGTCGAGCACGTAGTGCGTGGCCTGCGGCACCGCCAAGAGCGGAACGACGATGGCGGTGAGGCCCGCCGAGAGGAGCGGCGCGCCGGCGTCACCTCCGCCGAAGAGCTGGGGGTGCGACTGCCAGACCAGCCGATCCCAGACCATCTCCTCGAGGAACGCGATCACGATGAGGACGGCGCAGAACGCGGCCAGCCCGCCCTGGAGGATGACGCGCGACCCGGCCGCGCGCGGCGCGTCGGCGGCGCGCGCCCGGGCGTAGAACCAGAGGAACGCGACGTACGGCACGCCGTGGACGATCACGTTCGCCACCGTGAACGTGAAGTCGGAGTTGGTGGCGACGATGCCGACGTACCAGGTCAGCACGGTGGTGATCACGACCACGTGCTTGCCGATCGGGACGGTACCTCTCCGCGCGTGCTGCAGGGCGCGAGCGACGTAGGCGGCGAGCACCAGCACGTAGAGTGCGAACGCCCACGGCAAGACCGACGAGAGCGCGCGGCCGTCGAAGAAGTCGCCCTCGACGAACCAGTGAAAGACGCGCGGGCTCGCGTGCCAGACGAGCACCGGATAGAGCGTCGCGGCATAGATCGCGGCGTCGTCGATGACGCGATCGACGCGGCTTCGAGAGAGCCCGGCGCGGGCGCGGTAGATCGCGACCCAGCCGACTTGCTGCCGAATGAAGTGAAACAGCGCGACGTAGGCCAGGCAGCGCCAGAACCACTCGCGCGAGGCCGAATGGAGCGCGACACCGGCGGCGAAGCAGCCGAGCGGAACCCCCGCGTAGAGGAGCGGGCGACGGCGCAGCTCGGCGCCGTCGAGGTAGGTGCGGAACAGCGTCGCGTACACGTGGGCGACGTCGACGACGATGACGAACGCGAGGAAGCCCCAGACCGGCAGCTCGCCGGCGTCACCGACGAGCGCGGGCGCGAGCAAGACGAGCGCGAGCGCCACGAGCGCCGAGCCGGCGAACACGCCCAGATCGACGCGCGGGCTCCACAGCCAGGGGCCGAACCGAGCACCCCCCTCGCGCGGCGAGGGGGGCCGGGGGGGTGAATCTGCGGACACCGACGTCATCGAGCACCACCGACGTCGCCGCGTGGCGCAGCGTCAGCCCTTGATGGCGGCCGAAATGATGAGCGAGAGCCCGATGATGACCGACCCGATCACGATCCCGAGCGACGTGTTCTGATCGTGCTCGATCTCTTTGCGGATCGAGAACGGCGCGATCTTGGTGATGGCGAAGAACGCGATCCCGAAGACGACGATGCCGACCGACGCGAAGATGAGCGAGTAGACGACCGGCATCACGATCCGCGAGACCATCGACGTCCCGGCTTCGGCTTCCAACAAGAGTGGTTGCATCGTCCCTGGTTCTCCTCGGTACGGCGTCGGGCGCGAGCGTACCGCGGACGGCCCCGGGTGGGAAAGTCGTCATCCCCGGCCGCCTTGCCGGCGCACGCGAACGCCGATAGACACCTCGGGTGCGGTGCCGGCCCGGCGCGCTCGCGCTCGTTTTTTGCGGTCTTCTCGGGTGTTCCGGTGAAGCGGTCGCGCCCGCCACGAGCGCGCCCCCCGAGCGCCCCGCGGCCCCGTCCGCCTCGGGCGGCCCTGCGACGCCGCTCTCACCCGCCAGCGCCGCGCCGAGCGCGTCGGCGACTGCTCGCCCGCTCCCGGTGCGCGCCGGCGGTGAGCTCGCGGGCGAGACCATCGATTTTCCCTACGACGGCAAGGACGTCGCCGACCCCGGCCGCGCCTACCGGGGCCGCGTCTTCGTCACCGACCGCGCGTCGGTCGCCGGCGGCGCGGTGCCTCTCGTGGTCTTTTTCCACGGCCTCAACCGCGAGCTCATCCCCCACCGCTGGATGGGCGGCGGCAACGAAGGCGACGTTCGCAAGATCGTCGGCGAGCTCGTCGCCGACGGCAAGGTCGCGCCGCTCGTCCTCGCCGGGCCGGGCTCGGTCGAACGAGCCGCGGTCTCGGGTGGTGCCAGCTTTCCAGCATTCGACTTCGACACGTTCGTCACCCTGACCGAGGCGGCGCTCGGCGACCGTGTCGCCATCGATCGGTCGCGCGTCGTGGTGCTGGGCCACTCGGGCGCAGGCTGCAGCGCGAAGGGGGGCATCGTCACCGCGACCACATCGAAGATCGTACCGCTCGCGATCGTCTCGATCGACACCTGCATGCCCGGCTCGCTGGCCGACGCGCTCGGCAAGGTCGACCCCAAGACCCAC
>CALKVR010000232.1 GCA_938004815.1 uncultured Polyangiaceae bacterium
GTCCGCGTCCGACCAGGCGGTGATCGATCTGCACTACTTCGCCGGCCTGGCGCAGGCCGAGGTCGCCGCCGCCCTGGAGACGAGCGAGAACACCATCGCTCAGCGCCTGTCGCGCGCGCGCACAGCTCGACCAGGGGCTGACGGCGATCTCCACCGCGTCGGTCACGCCGAGGCTCTTCGGCTCGGTGATCGTCTCGGACGCAGCGTCCAGGCGGCGACCCCAACAGGCCACGTCGCCGGTCTTGCGCAACGCGCACACCTGATGCTTGGCCGACGCGATTGCGATGGCGTCTTTTACCTCCGGCAGATCGTGTGGCTTGTCCGGTGACAAGGGCGCGGGCAGGCCCCAGCACCAAACCTGTGCGCGATCGTCGACGGCGCAGGCCCGATCCGACGAGGCGGCGACGATGCGCGCGTTCACCACTGTCGCTGGATCGACGGGCCGGTCGAGGTCACCGGTCTTGTCCGGCTTGCGCTGGCCTTCGTCGTTCTCGCCCCACACGCGCAGCTCGCCGCTCGTGGTGATGACGAGGCCGGGCGCAAGCGCGCTCGCGCGGAGATCGAGCGGCAGCGGCGTGTCCGGCGGCGTGGGCGGCTCGTCTGGATCGCCGGTCACCGTGATGTACCCGCGGCCGAGCTGCCCCGCGTGGTTGCTGCCGAAGCAGAACACCTTGCCTTCGTCGGATCGTGCGCACCAGGCGAGGGCGTACGCGACCAGATCTTCCACGCCGACGAGCTCGGGAACGACGCGACCCGACTTGCTCTGGTGGGTGTTCCAGCACCACACCCTCTTGTCGCGCGTGAGCGCGCAGCCTTCCTCGGTCGTGCCGAAGGCGCGAACCGATGCTGGCGCACCCGCGATCGCGACTGCATCCGTGCTGGTGCACCGACCATTCCCGAGGTTGCACGTGCACCGCACGCTCCCCGACGGTGACACGGCGCACCACCTCGAGTCGGAGAAGTGCGAACCGTGGTAGTCGAGCTCGATATCGGCCACGTCGGTGAGACCCGGCACCTGGTGGGGTGAGGCCGACGGCTTGTCATCACGCCGAAGCCCCGGTCGCATGCCCCAGCAGTGAACGGTGCCCGCGCGAAGCACCGCGCACGTCGTGTCTCCGTCGGAGGCGAGATCGACGACGCCGGCGAGGGCGTCGACTTTTGCGCCGGTGCCAAAGCACCGCACACGGCCATCGTTCATTCGCGCGCACGCGCCCGCGCCGCTCACTACGAGCTGGGCGATGCCGAGGTCGCCCGCGAGCGGGGGCGGCTCGGCGCTCGCGGTCGGATTCGGCGACGGGGGGGTGGCGGCGCGCGCGGTCGGGCCGGGCGGAGGAGATACACCGCCTCGGCCCGCGCTCGCGGGAGGCGCGCCGCATGCGGCCGCGCCCATCGCGAGCACGATTGCCATTGGGGTGGGTAGGCGGTGGTCGGCCATCGAGCGGTCATAGCCTCGGTGCCGGTCGCTGTACACGCAGGTGGGGTGCGTTGGTAGGACGCCGACGTCGACTCCCGATGCCGACTTCTCCGTGGATCTGACGCGGCGGCAGCCCGATTCGTGATCGACGCGACGCGGGAGTGGGTCGATCGTGGTGGGGCTGTACCTGTGAGCGACCGGCCGGCTTCTAGCCATTCGGCTCCGACCGCACCGGGGACGCTCTTCGCTTCCTAGCCGGGCGCCGTTGTCTCGGGCCCGGCTGCGTGGTCTCCTCCTCCGAATGCGCCAATCGATGAGACTTCTCGCCTCATGCATGCTCGCACTCCTCGCAGGTTGCGGCGACAAAGCCACATCCGGATCCGCGAGCGGTGCTGTCTCGGGGGCCGGGGGCTCCGCTGCGCCCGAGAAGAAAAAGGACAAGACGACGTGCGCCGATTGGGGCGGCACGGGAAGCCTCACGTTCCAGGATCCATGCAAGCTGAAGCCGCCCAGCCCGGTGAAGGCCAAATGGACGGGCAAGTACGTCAAGGGCTCGTCTGGCGAAGTGCCGGAGGTCGAGGTCGAGAACGGGTTCGATCTCGAGCTCTCCTGGGGTTTCGTGAATGTCTTTTATTACGACAAAGACGGTAAGCAGCTCGAGATCACGTACGAGAGCGGCACGAAGACGAAGCGTCACTACGAGAACGGCAGCGGGATTCTGAAGAACATCAAGCCCGGCGAGAAGAAGATGCTCGCGCTCGGCCCGCCGAAGTCCGCGACCCCCGAGGGGACGGAGACCATCGAGGTCGAGATCACCGGCTTCGCCCTCGAGCACGCGGAGAACGCCAAGAAGAAAGACGACAAGCACTTCCGCGTCGACGTCGGCGTACCGAGCTTCGACGAGCGCCCGAAGGGTGGCTGGAAGTAGCGGCTGCGCGCGTCCACCGATGGCTCGACGCCGACGCTCGATGCCGACTTCTCCCCGGAACTTCTCGCTCCCCTCGTAGACTAACGTCGAGCCGGCCTCGCCATGTCGCTCGACGAGTCCTCCTCCCTCGACTCTCGCCCCCTGCCCGCGCCCGCGCCGGTCAGGGGGATGCGGTTCTTGGTCGGCCCTCTGTCGATTCTCCTCCACGTGGCGCTCGCCGCCGGTCTCGGCGCGCTCGAGCCGCCACGAGCCCAGGTGCCGCCCGCGCGCGCCCATCACGATCTCGTCCTCGAGGCAGCCGGCCGCGTCATCCGCCTCGCCCAGGCGGCCGCCGAGCGCGCGCGCCTCGTCGCTGAAGCGCGCGCCGCGCGCGCCGCCGGTACCCTGAACCTCGGCTCGTTCATCCTCGCCGCCAACGCGATCGACGCCGCCGAGGAGCGCGCCGCGTTCGATCTGCCGGGC
>CALKVR010000233.1 GCA_938004815.1 uncultured Polyangiaceae bacterium
AAACGAAAGCCGGGAAATACGGCACCGCGCCGGGCAAGCCGTTCGACAACGGTCTCTGGGAGATCGTGATCGAGCCGTTCGACGCGCCCGACCCGGGCCTCGACGTTCCGCTCGAGCGCCTCGTCCAGATCGATCGCAAACCGCGCCATCAGCAGCACGCTTCTCTTACCGAACCCAGATAGTCGGAGAAACTCCATGCTCGACGCTTGCTCTTCTTGCCCCGGTCTCGTCCCTCAGGTGCTCGACGCCTGCCCCCACTGCGGCGCCGCGATCGCGCGCACCAAGACGGAGAAGACGTTCGCGGGGATGAAGACGTTGGCGGCGATGGCGACCGGCGGCGCCGCGATGATGTCGCTCATGGCCTGCTACGGCTACATCGACGAGGGCGACTGGACCGATGGCGGCGCCGGCGGCGTGCCTTGCAGCGTCGACAGCGACTGCCCCTCGGGGCAAGAGTGCGACGACTGGTCGGGCTGGTGCGTCGCGCCGTCGAGCGGCTCGGGAACCGGCTACGAGAACGTCTGCGACGACGGCTACGACGACGACAGCGACGGCAACACCGACTGCGAGGACTCGGACTGCGCGTACGCCGAGCCCTGCAATCAGCCCGAGATTTGCCAGAACGGCGCCGACGACGACATGGACGGCTACCTCGACTGCGAGGACCCGGACTGCCCCGCTTGTCCAGAGACCGAGACGTGGTGCGGCAACCTCGTCGACGACGACCTCGATGGCCTCTTGGACTGCGACGACCCGGATTGCGTGAACGAGTGCGAGCTCGCCCTCTGCGGCGACGGCACCCAGTCACCGACCGAAGAGTGCGACGACGGAGACTTGGTCGGCGGCGACGGCTGCTCCGCCAGCTGCGAGCTGGAGCTCGACGTATTTTGCGACACCCTCCCGCCCCTCGTCCTCGGCGTCGACCCCAGCGACAACATCGACGGCACCAATGCCTTCTCGTCGAGCTGCATCCCGGCCGGCGGGCGTGAGAGGGCCTTCTCGTTCACCGCGGTCGCCGACGGAACCCTGTCGGTATCGGTGGCCTCGGGCTTCGACGTGGGCGTCTACGTGCTGCTCGGTTGCAGCGAGTCCGCCACCGAGGCGGCCTGCTCGGCCGACGGGGCATCGATCGACGTACCGCTCCTCGCCGGGACCGAGGTGACGGTCGTGGTCGACGGGGCCACCGCCGCCGACGTGGGCGCGTTCTCGATAAGCGCAGGTTTCGCAACCAACTAGATCACGAACCAGCCTCGGAGATACGGTCGGTCCTCCGGCGAGAGGCCCGACCTTGCGAGAACAGCTCGAATCTCTGCTCCTGGCGTTCGCCGTGGCCTCCGCGGTGGCGGTCACGGCCAAGCGCTGGGGCATGCCCTACAACGTTGCCCTCGTGCTCGTCGGCCTGGCCGGGGTCCTCACCAACGTCCTGCCCAGCGCGCCGCTCGATCCGGGCCTGGTGCTGCTCGTGTTCCTCCCGATGCTCGTGTTCGAAGCGTCGATCGAGGCGCAGGTCGATCACCTCCGTCACGCGGCGCGGCCCATCCTCGCGCTCGCGCTGCCGGGGGTCGCGCTCTCGCTCCTCGCGACCGGCGTCATCGCGACGTGGGTGCTCGAGCTACCCTTCTCGGTCGCGCTCCTCCTCGGGGCGCTGCTCGCGATCACCGACACCGTCAGCGTCCTGCTCGCCTTCAAGAGCGTCCGCGTCCCGCATCGCCTCGCCGCCATCATGGAGGGCGAGAGCCTGTTCAACGATGGGACGGCGCTCGTGCTCGTCATCCTCTGCGCGGGCGTCGTGAGCAAGGGCGTCTTCGATCCCACCGCCACCGCGCGCAGCCTGGCGATCGCGATCATCGGGGGCGGCGTCCTCGGGGTCGCGTTCGGCGCGATCGGCGCGATGGTGCTCCGGCGGGTGCCCGATCACCTGACCGTGATCTTGTCGTCGGTCGTCCTCGTGTTCGGGACGTCGCTCATCGCCGAGCGGTTCCACGCCTCGGCCGTCATCGCGGTCGTGGTCGCGGGGCTCTACGTCGGCAACGCCGCGCGCAAGGCGCTCGAGGCGTCGCACGTCCTCGCGCTCGAGGGGTTCTGGGAGACGAGCGGCTTCTTGATCAACGTCATGTTGTTCCTGCTCGTCGGTATGCAGATCAACGCGCAGCTGCTCGTCGACGAGGCGGGCGCGATCGGCCTGGCGCTGGTGGCACTGCACGGCGGGCGCGCGATCGCCGTCTACGGCTCCTTCGCCGCGCTCAGGGTGTTCCTGCGCGAGACGGTGCCGATTCGCTGGCAGCACGTCATGGTCGTCGGCAACATCAAGGGCGCCCTCTCGATGGCGGCGGTGCTCGCGCTGCCGGTCGACTTGCCGTACCGCTCGCGCCTCGTCACCATCGTGTTCGGCGTGACGTTCGTCACGCTGGTGACGCAGGCGCTCCCCTTCAAGTGGGCCCTGAAGTGGCTGCAGGTCACGGTCGGGGCGGGCGACGTCGCCGTCGATCGCGCCAAGGCGCGCCTCGTCTCGGCCCGACGCGGCCTCTCGGAGCTCGACGAGCTGCTCGCGACCGGCCTCGTCTCGCGCAAGGATCACGCCGTCCGGCGTGCCGCGTTTCAGCGGCTCGTGATCGACGCGGAGGCCGTGCTCCGCCGCGCCGGCGACGACGCGACCCACGACCACGTCGACGTCGCGCTCTTGCACGGCAGAAAGGCCGCTCTGAAGGAGGCCGCGCGCCGCGGTCTCATCGACGGCGAGGCGGCCGAAGAACAGATCAGCGAGCTCGATCGCGAGCTCGTCCAGCTCTCGAAGGAAGGTGAGGGATGAAGATCATCATCGCAGGCGGGGGCCGGGCCGGGATCAGCGTCGCGGCGCACCTCGGCTCCGCGGGCCACGCCATCACGATGATCGACAAGAGCCCCGACGTGGCGCGCCTCGGGTTCGAGGTCTTCGGGCTCGTTTCGCTCGCCGGTGACGCGACCGACGCGCGCTTGCTCCGCGAGGCGGGGATGGCCGAGGCCGACGTGGTCGTGGCCATGCTGCCGCGCGACGCCGACAACCTGGCCGTCGCAGCCCTCGCCAAAGCCGCGGGCGTGGCCAAGATCATGGTCCGGGTGAAAGACGACGAGTACCGCTCGATCTACTCGGCCGCCGGGGTGCACCGCATCCTCTCCGAGACCGACGTCGTGATCGGCGCGCTCGCGACCGCGATCGAGCACGTGAGCGTCAAGGCGTCGATGCTCGTGGGCGGCGGCGAGGCGGTCGCGTTCGAGCTCGAGCTGCCGGACGACGCGGCGGTCGCGGGCAAGACGGTGAGCGACGTCGCGGCGCTGCCCGGTTTTCCGGCGTCGTGCGTCCTCGCGGGGCTGTTCGCTCCCGGTGCCGGGATCGCGGCGCCGCGCGGCAACTCGACGATCGAGCCGGGCTCGACGCTCGTGCTCGTGTCACGCCGCGACGAGCTCGGCAAGGTCATCGAATTTTTCATGGCCCGCGGCGCGCCCTGACGCGCGGCTGCGCGGTCGGTTCTCTGCTGCTACCATCCGGCCGAGCGTGCACCTCTCCGACTTACCGCCCCGGCCGGGCAAGCGACCCCGCATCGAGACCAGGCGCTTCGCGGGCCCGCGAGCCCACCTCGAACAGCTCGGTCATTTGCGGATCGCGCACCTGACGGACCTGCATTTCGGCCGCGTGACACCGATGGCGGTCCAAGAAGAGGCGGTCGCGCTCACCAACGCGGCGCAGCCCGACCTCGTGGTCATCACCGGCGACCTCGTGTGTCACTCGCAGCTCTACCTCGACGAGCTCGCCGCGACCCTCGCGCGGCTCGAGGCCCCGACGGTCGCCGTGCTCGGCAACCACGACTATTGGTCTGGTGCCAAAGAGGTCGCGTGGGCGCTGAACAAGGCGAACGTGCTCTTGCTCCAGAACCAGAACACGCTCCTCGAGCTGCGCGGCGAGCGGCTCCAGGTCGTCGGGCTCGACGATCCGTACACCGGCCACGCGGACCGCGAGCGCGCCACCAAGGGCCTGCGCGTCGACGTAGCCAGCCTCGGGCTCTCGCACGTCGCCGAAGAGGCCGACGGGCTTTGGGCGGCGGGCGTGCCGCTCGTCCTCTCGGGGCACACCCACGCGGGGCAGGTGACATTCGCTCGTCTGCACGAGCTCACTCTCGGCAAGCTCGCCGGGCACCGCTACGTCCACGGGCTGTACGGTGCGCGCCGCCCCGAGCCGAGCGGCCCGTCGGGCGCGGTCTACGTCAGCGCCGGCATCGGCGCGTCGGTGATGCCGCTCCGCATCGGCGAGCGAGGCCGGCGTGAGGTCGCGATCTTCGAGCTCGGCCGCGATCTGCCGGCGTTCGACGAGCACCATGACGAGCAGCCGGCGCTGACGGGGCGCAAGCCGACCTCGAGCCAGGTCGACAAGCGTCGCGCCGCCGTGATCTTGAAGATGTACAAGCGCGAGGTCCGAGAGGCCCGGGCCGCGCTCAAGCTGCCCAAAGAGACGGGCGGGACGTGGTGAAACCGCGCAGATTGGTGTACCACCGGCGTTGAGCGCCATGTCGAAGAAGCCGCCTGTGCTACCGGGCTCGAACTTGCCCGAGGAGACGCCCGTCGATCGGGCGCTCCAGCTCGCGTTGGCGGGGGAGCGCGACGCGGCGCTTCGGTGGTCGGCCGCCGTCATCCGCGACGATCCCGCGATGCCGACCGCGCTCTGCGTGACGGGCCGGCTCCTCGGAGAGGGCGGCCGTGAAGAGGCCGCGCGCGAGGCTTGCGCCGTCGCGGCGCGCCGCGCGATCGACGTCGAGAACCTTCCGCTCGCGGTCGTCGCGTCGCGTGAGGCGGCCCGTTTCGGCGCCGACCCCGCGCCGCTCTTCGACGAGATCGCCGAGGCCTTCGGCAAGGACTCGCCGCGCTACGGCTCGGGCGCGACGCCGCCGGTGCCGCTGCCGCCCGCGGCGAATTTCAGCCCGCTGCCGTCGGTGTTGACGGGCGCGCTCTTGAACAACAAGGCGACCGAGCTCGTACACGAGGCAAACCGCGCGCTCGAGGCGGCGGCGCGCCCGCCCATCGGCAAGGTCCCGCTCTTCTCGGCGCTCGACAAGAAGGGCCTGCGCCAGCTCATCGAGAAGCTGACGCCCGAGTGGATCCTCACCGGGCAGACGGTGATCGAGCAGGGCGCGCCCGGCAGAGAGGCGTACTGGGTTGCGCGTGGCGAGCTCGAAGCGCGGCGGCTCACCAAGACCGGCGAGACGATCACCCTGGCGCGGCTTCGCGGCGGGTCGGTGTTCGGCGAGATGGCGCTCCTCTCCCGCGCCCCGCGGGCCGGCAGCGTGGTGACGTTGCGACCGACGATCGTAGTGCAGATCGCCAAGCAGGCCCTCGACGCGATGGCGCAGTCCTTTCCCGAGATCGGCACCGAGCTCGGGCTCCACTGCCGGGACCGCATGGTGCAGAACCTCCTCCGGACGAGCGACGTGCTCCGCGTCGTCCCCGAAAAGGGGCTCGGCGCGCTGGTCGAGCGCTTCGAGATCGTCTGCTTCGAGCAACATGACAAGCTCGTCGTGCAAGACGAGTTCCCCACCGGCATTTTCCTCGTGGCGTCCGGCGAGGTCGCGGTCGTCCGTAGAGAGGGCGACGGCGGTCCGCTCGTGCTCAAGACGCTCGCCCCCGGCGACGTCGTCGGTGAGGTCGCCACCCTCCTCCGGCGCAAGACCAGCGCCGACGTCGTCGCCGTGCACCCGACCGTCACGCTCTTTCTCCCGACCCAGCAGCTGCTCGATCTCGTGCGCGCCAACCCCGGCGTCCTCGCCGAGCTCTACCTCCTCGCCGTCCAGCGCGACGACGAGACCAACGCGATCCTCAGCGAAGAGGCGAGCGTGGCCGAAGATTTCGATTTGCTCTGAGGGGGGCCTAGTCCACCACGATCTTGTAAACCGCCGGCACGCCCAGGATGTACACCTCGCCGTCGGCGTCTTGGCCGAAGCCGATCATGCCGCTGACGCCGAGCTCGGTGGTGTGCTCGCGCACGTCGGTCGCCTGCCCGTTCTGGTAGAGGAAGCTGAAGACCTCGCCCCGGACGTAGTCGCTGAAGAAGTAGCGGCCGCGGAGCGACGGGATCTCGGAGCCGCGGTAGACGAAGCCACCGTTCACCGACGCGCCCCCGTCGAACTCGCCCGGCACGTGCGGATACTCGTGGATCGCGGGCTCGAACGGGCTCAAGTCGCAACCCGCCCCGCCGTAGCAGTGGTTGCCCTCGGCCGTGTTCCAGCCGAAGTTGAGGCCCGTCGCGGTGGGGCTCACGACGTCGATCTCTTCCCACGCGTTCTGCCCGACATCGCCGATGTAGAGATCACCGGTGCAAGGGTCGAATTGCGCACGCCATGGGTTGCGCATGCCCATGGCCCACACCTCGGGGAGGGCGCCCGGGTAGCCCCCAGCCGGCGCGAAGGGCATCGCCGCGTCGACGTCGAGGCGCAGGATCTTCCCGAGGCGCGTCATCGGGTTCTGCCCGTTGCCCATCGGATCGCCGCCGGAGCCGCCGTCGCCGAGAAAGATGTAGAGGAGCCCGTCGGGGCCAAACTCGATGGAGCCGCCGTTGTGGTTCCCGAAGGGTTGGGGCTCGGTCAGGATCGTCCGCACCTTGTCGGGGCTCGCGTGATCCGCGTCGGCGCCGCGGGCGTACTCGGCGATCTCGGTGTCGCCGTTCGGCTGCGAGAAGTGGACGAAGAAGCGCCCGTTGGTCGCGTAGTCCGGGTGGAACGCAAAGCCGAGGAGCCCCTGCTCACCGCCGAAGGCGATGTCGCCGGAGATGTCGAGGAACGGGTCCGCGTTCACGACGCCGTTCTGAAGGATGAACACGCGACCGGAGAGATCGACGATGAACAGTCGATCCAGATCACCGGGGGCGGCGATCGCCAGAGCGGGCGCTTGCAGGCCGTCGTCGTCGTCGGCCACGGTCTGGTACGAGAGGGGCGGGATCGTTCCGCTCGGTGGGTCGCAGCTCACGGTGATGGTCGTCCCGCCACCGCCTCCGCCCGTCGAGCCGGCGCCGCTCCCCGAGCTCGCGCTCGAGGTATCGGTGCCGGTGCTCGAGCCATCGTCGCCGCAACCGCCGAAACCAAGGGCCGTTATCGCCGGTACCGTCATCCAAGCAAGCCAGGTCTTCATGCCTGCATCATAGGCTAGGCTTCGCCCGGTGCGAGTCGGGCTCGTGGGAGCAGGTGCGATCGGTCGCTTCGTCGCGGCCGAGCTGGCGGAGGGCGGGGCGGAGGTCGTCGCGCTCGAGCGGCGCGCGGGCTCACCCAGGGTGACGGCAGTTCGGGTCGGTGGGCGGAGCGTCCTGCCCACGGTCCCCGTGCGCCTCACGACCGATCCCGCGGCCCTCTCCGGCGTCGAGGCGATCCTCGTCGCGGTGAAGGGCTCGGACACCGAGGCGGTGGGACGGACGCGCGCGCCCGTCGTGACGCCGGGCACCGTCGTCGTCTCGCTTCAGAACGGGCTCGACAACGCGGACAGGCTGCGCGCCGCGCTCGGCTCCTGCGTGGCGGGCGGGGTGGTGACCTACAACGTGTACCTCGACGCCGACGGCTGCGCCCACCAAGCGACGTCGGGCCCGCTGATGGCCGAGGCGCTCGGGCAGCCGTACGCACCTGTGCTGTCACGCCTCGCACAGGCCTTCGCGCGCGGGGGCGAGCGGCTGGAGCTTCGACGCGACATCGCCGCGATCCAGGCCGGCAAGCTCCTCGTGAACTTGAACAACGGCGTCTGCGCAGCGACGGGGCTCGGCATCGCGGCGTCGCTCCGCGACGGCGACACGCGCGCCTGCTTCGCGATGTGCATCGAGGAGGGCTCGCGCGTGTTCGCAGCGGCGGGGCGGCGGGCGGCGCGCGTCACGGCGCTGCCACCGTGGCTCCTCGCGCGCGCGCTGCGCCTCCCCGACGCGTGGGTCTCACGCCTCGCGAAGAGGCTCGCGAACGTCGACGAGGAGGCGCGTTCGAGCACGCTCCAGGATCTGGACCGCGGGCGCGCGACCGAGATCGGAGAGCTGAACGGTGCGATCGTCGCGCTCGCCGAGCGCGTCGGGGCGACCGCGCCCGCAAACGCCGAGGTGACGGCGGTGGTACGCGAGCACGAGCGCGCAGTGAGCGCTGGCGACCGTCCGACTTTCGTCACGCCCGCGGCGCTGAGAGCCCGCTTGTTGCGCGCCGTTCGTGGCCCCTGACGACGTCGCGGCAGAGGCACGGAGCTTGCGACTCACCCTCGTCGATGAGGGTTTTGGTCACAACGAGCCGCATGCCGAGCGCCATCGACCAGATTCGAAAGCTGGGGCAGAGCGGCCACACCGTGTTCGCAACCGACGTCTTCCGCGCCGCTGCCGGCAATCACTCGCGCTACGTCAAGGCCTCCTCGGTCACCGTGTCGCCGACCCGCGACCCCGTCGGGTTCGTCCGCGAGATCGCCGACCTGATGACGACGCAGAAGATCGACATGGTGCTGCCTGCGTTCGAAGAGGTCTTCTACCTGGCGACCCACGCCGACATGCTCCCCGCCGGGCCGAAGTACTTCTTCGCTCCGTTCGACGTGCTGTCGATGCTCCACGACAAGAATCGATTCCTCGCCTTCGCCGGCGAGCTCGGGCTCCACGTGCCGACGAGCATCGTCGCCACCTCGCCCGGCGAGCTGACGGCGGCGGTGCGCGAGTTTCCCTCGTTCTTCGCCAAGCCGGTGTTCTCACGGGGCGGTGTGGAGCTCTGCACGAACCGCGGGCCGCTCGCGGGCATGCTGCCGGTGGAGAGCTGCGAGGTCTCGAGCGACCGCCCCTGGATCGTCCAAGAGTTCATCGACGGCCTCGACGTGTGCTCGATGAGCATCGCGCATGATGGGCGGGTGACGGGGCACGCGACCTACGTCCACCCGCGCGAGATCGAGCACGCGGGCGGCATCGTGTTCGAGTCGGTGGACGAGCCCGAGTGCCTCGACGCCGCGCGCCGCATCGCCGAGGCCACCGGGTACACGGGGTCGATCTCGTTCGACTACAAGAAGACCGATCGCGGCATGGTCTTGATCGAGTGCAACCCGCGCCCGACGGCCGGCGTCCACGTGATGAGCGCCGACGACTTCGACCACGCGATCCGGGACCGTGGCGGCGACGTCCGAGTCGCGCCCGCGGGGCGCCGCCGGATGTACGGCGCGGCGCTCCTGCGTGACATGGTCGTGCACCCCGAAGAGGCGACCGAGGACCTGAAGCACCTCTTCTCCGACGCGAAAGAGGTGGTCGCCGACCCCGACGATCTGGTGCCGGCTCTGTTCCAAGCGCTCTCGTATGGGCAGGTCCTGAAGTACCGCCGGGAGAAGGGGTCTCGGACACCCAAGGACCGCGACCTCATGGCGGCGCAGTTCGAGGACGTCTACTGGGACGGGGCGGCGATCCGATGAAGCACGCGACATCGCCCTGCGTGATGAGCGCGCCCGCCTTCGACGATCACGAGCACGTCTCGTTCTTTCGCGACGCCGAGTCGGGGCTGTCGGCGATCGTCGCCATCCACACGACGGCGCCGTTCGGCATCGCCGGGGGCGGGTGCCGCATGTGGCCCTACGCTTCGGACGCGGAGGCGCTCCACGACGCCCTGCGCCTCTCACGCGCGATGTCCTACAAGCTCGCGCTCTGCGACATGCCCGCCGGCGGCGCCAAGTCGGTGGTCATCGGCGATCCTCGGCGCGACAAGACCGAGGCGCTCTTGCTCGCGCTCGGCCGCATGGTCGAGCGCCTGGGCGGCAAGTACATCATCGCCGAGGACGTCGGGACGACCGAGGCTGACATGCGCGTCATCGGGCGCGAGACCAGGTACGTCGTCGGGCGCCAGACCGACACCGGCCCTGCGACGGCCTACGGCGCGTACCTCGGGCTCAAGGAGGGGGCGGCCCGCGTGTTCGGTACCCCCGATCTCTCGGGCCGGTCGATCGCCGTGCAAGGGCTGGGCGGCGTGGGCCGGCGTCTGGCCGGGCACCTCGCGCGTGAGGGTGCGCGGCTCGTCGTCGCCGACGTGAACGACGCCGCCGTCCGCGCCGTCGTCGACGAGTACGGCGCCCGCGCATCCAGCCCCGCGGCGATCCTGGCGCAAGAGGTCGACATCGTCGCGCCCTGCGCCCTCGGCGGCGTCCTCGACGACGAGTCCATCCCGAAGCTCTCGTGCAAGCTGGTCGCGGGCGGCGCCAACAACCAGCTCGCCGAGGAGCGCCACGCCGACGCGCTCGCCGGGCGCGGCATCCTGTTCTTGCCCGACTTCATCCTCAACGCGGGCGGCGTCATCGGCGCCTCGCAAGAGGGGATGACGCTCGGCGGGGGCGAGGGCGGCTACGACGAGTCGATCGCGTTCAAGGACACCGAGCGCGTGGCGACCCTCACGCGGCAGGCCATCGAGCGCGCCGCGCGCGACGGGACGCATGTCTACGCGGCGGCCATCGCGATGGCCAAGGACAAGATCGCGGAGCGCAAGCGCGGGTGATCAGCTCGGCGTGCGGGCGTCGAGCGCGCGGTGAATGGCGTCGCTCACCTTGGTCGGGTCGTCGCCGAGCGAGACGGGCGTGTTGGCGTGCTTGCTGGGAAAGTCGAGCTTGCCCTCGTGGTACCGGGTCTTGAACTCGGTGAACTTGAGGCCGTGGGCCGTCGACACGACCACGACCCGCTGGCCCGGCTCGATGGTGCCGCGCGCTGCCAGCTTCTCGAGGCAGGCGAGGGCGACGCCGGTGTGAGGGCAGTTGAAGAGCCCGGTGCGGTCGGCGCGAGCGACCGCCTCGGCCAGCTCTTCTTCGCTGGCTTGCTCGACGACCCCACCGAGGGCGACGAGGGCGCGCACGGCCTTCGGGAGAGAGACGGGCGCGCCGATCTGGATCGCCGACGCGAGGGTCGCGCCCGCGACGAGCGGGGCGAAGTCACGCTCGTCGAGCGCGCGGCCCTCGGCTCGGGCGTGGGTGTAGGCCCGAAACAGCGGGTTGGCGCGCTCGGCCTGGCAGCAGACGAGGCGCGGCAGCCGGTCGACCAGCCCCAGCTCTCGCATCTCGAGGAACCCCTTGGCGATGGCGGACACGTTGCCGAGGTTGCCCCCGGGGACGAGAACCCAGTCGGGGACCTGCCAGTCGAACTGCTGAGCGATCTCGTAGGCCAGCGTCTTTTGCCCCTCGACGCGCAGGCTGTTCATCGAGTTGGCGAGGTAGATAGTCTTGTCTTTCGTCAGCTCTTGCACCGCGCGCATGCAGCCGTCGAAGTCGGTGTCGAGCGACCCGACGAGCGCGCCGTTGGCGAGCGGCTGGACCAGCTGCGCCGCGCTGATCTTTCCCTTGGGCCAGAGGACGACGACGGGGATGCCCGCCGCGGCCCCGTAGGCGGCGAGCGCGGCCGAGGTGTCGCCGGTCGAGGCGCAAGCAACGGCGCGCACGGGCTTGCCGGCCGCGATCATCTGCTTGACGGTCGACAACAGAACCGTCATGCCGAGGTCCTTGAACGAGCCCGTGTGGCTCGTGCCGCACTGCTTGATCCAGAGGTCGGCGAGGCCCAGCTGCTTGCCGTAGCGGTCGGCCCAGAACAGGTTCGTGTTCCCCTCGAAGAGCGAGACGACGTTGTCGGGGTCGACGTGGGGCTGCACGACCTCGAGCTTGCTCCAGACGCCGCTCCCGAACGGGTACGAGGTGCGGCCGCACCGCGAGTCGAAGAGCGCGCGCCAGGCGTGGGCGGTGCGCTGCGCTTTCAGCGCGTCGAGATCGTGACGAACCTCGAGGAGCGCGCCGGATCGAGCGTGGTAGACGACCTCACCCAGGTCGTAGCGCTCGGTCTCGTCGTCGATGGCCGAGAACCAGGCGCGGAGGGGGCGCGACTGCACGGCGCTACCCCCCGAGCGTCTGCAAGAGACCGTGGATGCCGAGCGACAGCGCGGCCAGCGACTCACCCGCGATGAGGCCGCCGCCCACCAGCGAGACGGTGCTCATGTCCTCGGGCACCTCCTCGTCGCCCGGCTTCTTCGGCGCGCGCGCCTTGGCGCGCTCGTCGGCGGTCGCCCAGAGCGAACCGATGATGCCGCCCCCGCCGAACCAGCACGACGTGGCGAGATCGACGAACCCGCCGAAGCTCGCCGCGTAGGGGCTCGGGAGGAACACCGCATCGAGGAGGAAGTCGGTGACGAAGCCCTTTTGGCCCGACTTCTTGAAGGCCTGGTACTTGACGCTCGACTTGATGGCCTTGCGCGCCGCCTCGATGACGAGGCCGATACCGAAGCCCATGAGGAGCAGGCGCGTCATCACCGGGTCGGGGTTGGTGATGTTGCGGACCGCGCCCACGAACTTGTAGGTCATGGCGCTCTGCCACTGCGCGAGCTTCTGCTCGGGGTGATCGAACGTGTTGATCTCGAGCACCGGGTAGGCGCTCATGAAGACCTTCGTGATCATGACCGCGCAGACAGCGCCCATCGTGATCCCGATGACCTGGTAGCGGAACTGGATCTCGCGGTTCGTGCCGAGGCGCCACCCCGTCGACCGGTCTTGCTGCATGTCGCAGCCGACGCTGCACGAGATGAGGAGCACCGCGCCCGCGAGCAGGGCGATGCCGGGCTGGGTGAGGCCGATCAGGGCCATCAAGAGCACGCTGACCACGAACGCGCTCGAAATCGGGTTCGAGTCGCTGATGCCGGTCGAGATGCCGTTGATGAGGACGAAGAGAAAGCAGAGGACGAGGGCGAAGATCATGTACCCGAGAGGCACCTTCATGATCTGCGTCCCCGAGACGATGACCGCGATCGACCAGAACCCGACCCACAGGATGAGGCGGTTCATGTTGAGCCCGCGCCCCGGGGACGCCGCGCCCTCTTGCGGCGGGGCCTTCTCGCGGATGCGCGCGACGGCGGCCTTGAGGATGAGCGCGAGGTCGACGACGGCGGCCCCGAGGATGCTGCCGAGGGCTACGAGGAAGCCGATCTTGCGGAAGGGGTCTTCGGGCCCGAGGAGGGGCCGGGTGGCCCCCTCGGGGACATAGGCCCGCAGCCACGGCGTGAGCAGGTGGCCGATCACCGCGACGACGATCGCGGGGATGCCGATGCGCGCGCCGACGACCATGCCGGCCCCGAGCGTCGACCCGCTGAAGTGCGCTGCGCCTAGCTTGCCCCCGAGCCAGCCGAGGACCGGGACGCTGCCCGCCTCGGCGATGAGGCCACCGCCGAGCCCCACGCCGGTGCCGACGCCGAGCTGGGTGACGCTGCGCCGGAGCAGGAGCTTGTTGGTGAGCGCTCGGAGGATGTTCGCGACGGCGAGCCCCGACGGGTACGTCAGCTGCATTCGGTCGACGAGGACCGGCGTGTAGAGCATGCCGACGCCGACGCCGAACATCCCGATGCAGAGGAAGTAGATGATGAGCTGCCAGGTGGGCGGGATCGGGAGGCCCAGCCAGATCATGGCCTGGGTGAGCACGCCCATGGCGCTCATGCTGGCGACGGACGCCGCCATGGTCTGCATGTAGTTGGCGCCGTGCTTGCCGTCGGGGCCGTAGCCGTAAGTGACGACGCTGCCCAGGATGCCCGCGAGCACCTGCCCGCCGACGAAGAACCCGAGGCTGAAGTTCATGTACGCGGCGGTGACGCCGCCGAGCGGCCCCAGGAACAGGATCGCGATCGCGCCCAGCAGGATGTAGTAGCCACGCGAGTTGATCGGCGGCAGAAAGCCGCGACGCGGCGGCGAGGGCGTGTCCGGGGTGGCCATGGCGGCGCCAACCTGCCGGACTTTCGCGAGCAACGCAACACGGCCCCACGCCGACCCCGGCGAGGGCGGGGCTCAGCCCGCGAGCAGCGCGAGCCA
Organism: uncultured Polyangiaceae bacterium; assembly: GCA_938004815.1. Taxonomy (GTDB): domain Bacteria; phylum Myxococcota_A; class Polyangia; order Polyangiales; family Polyangiaceae; genus Xiheicaenibacterium. The sequence continues at coordinate 13,819 of CALKVR010000233.1, forward strand.
GTAGTCGAACGCGCCGTCGACCCCGGGGACGAACTGGTAGCCGGCGACGCCCGCACCGACGCCGACGGCGAGGGCGAGGAGCCAGATGATCCAGCGCCCGTCGGCGGTGCCCCGGCGCGGCCCAGCCGCGGGCGGCGGCGCAGGGATGCGCGGCGCCTCGGCCCGCGCGGTGCCGCCGAAGTCGAGCTGGCTCACGGCGTCTTCTCCGCGGGGATACGCCAGCTGCCGCTCGTCGAGAGAGGGGCGTTCTGCACGGTGATGCGGCCGCTCCCGGTCTGGGTCGACAGATCGATCTCGCCGACGAGCTCGACCGGGTAGGCGTAGCTATCGCTCTTGCCGGCCGGGCAGTTCACGCTGCCGCCGCCGCCGGTCCGGCAATTCGAGAAGCTGTAGCTGCCCGTGCCCGACATGGAGCCGCTCATCCGGATCGGCAGCTTGCCGGTGCCCTCGAGCTCGGCCTTGGTAAAGGTCTGGGTGGCGGTGATCGTGTAGCTCTGCGACCACGCCATGTTCGCGACGCCGAGGCTGCAGCCGAGGTTCGACCGGGTGCCGCGTTCGCTCGACTTGAGCGAGGCCGTCGCGGTGTGCTTCTCGTTGTCGAAGGTGAGCTTCATCGGCCCGGCGGTCTTGGGCGAAGGCGAGAACTTGCAGTCGGCGCCGTCGGAC